>JANPKC010000180.1:0-2012 GCA_031425855.1 Actinomycetes bacterium
GCTCGTCGCCCAGGTCGAGCGCCCCCCAGACGTCGCCGAGCGAGGCGCCGTCGGGGAGCTCGAGCTCGCGCGAGCCGGTGCCGGCGCGCTCGCGCAGGCCGGCGAAGAGGCGGATGCGGACGAGCACCGCAGGAACATAGCCGGGTTGCCTCGCGAGGCGTGTCATGTTACGTATCCCGCATGGCGGTCTCGGCCCCGGCCCGCACCAACCTGAACGACCGCGTCTACGAGACGCTCAAGGCGCGACTCGTCCGCCGCGAGCTCGGTCCCGGGGAGAAGGTGAGCCTGCACGAGCTGGCGGCGACGCTCGGCGTCTCGCGCAGCCCCGTCCACCACGCCCTGACGAGGCTCGTCGCCGAGGGACTGCTGACGGTGAAGTCGCGGCGCGGCTACTACGTGACCGCGCTGACGGAGTCCGCGATCGCCGAGGGGTACGACGTGCGGCTGGCGCTCGAGCTCCAGGCCGCGGAGAGCGCCGTCGGCCGCGTCGGCCGCGCAGACCTGAGCCGCTTCCGCGAGCTTCACGAGTCCACGGCGGAGGCGGTGTCGCACGCCGAGTGGGACTCGGCGAACGCCGCCTTCCACGAGCACCAGGTCGACCTCGCCGGCAACGGCCTGCTCTCGCGCTTCTACCGCGACCTCTCGGTCAACCTGATGATGCAGGTGATCCGGGGCGGCAAGCTCGAGGGCGGCTCGTATCTGCCGACCGAGCACGGCGCGATCGTCGACGCCTACGAGGACGGCGACCTCGAGGCGGCCCGGGCGGCGATCCGCGCGCACATCGCCACCGGCCGCCGGATCGCGCTCGAGGCGATCGAGGGCTCCGGCGGCGTCCTCTAGAGGCGAGCGCTTGGCCCCCCGGCACGGTCGTTCCGGTCATGTCGGGGCCAGGACCCACCACGTCCGTTTCAGGCCCGCGCTGGCGCCGCCCCGGTGACATGGCGCTGCCGCCGACGTGGCCGCTGCGGACATGTCGGGTCCTGGCCCCAACACGTCTGCGGGAGACATGTCCCCGGCTGATCGGCTTCGGGGCGGGGAAAGGCCGTACCATCACCCCCGTGGCCCGCACGGAAGATTCGCGCGAGACCGAGTCGGGGATCGAGATCAAGCCGGTCTACGGCGACGGCGAGCAGCCCGGCGAGTTCCCCTACACGCGTGGCCCCTACCCGGACATGTACCGCGGGCGGCCGTGGACGATCCGCCAGTACGCGGGCTTCGGCTCGGCGGAGGAGACGAACGAGCGCTTCCGCTACCTGCTCGGCCGCGGCCAGACGGGCCTCTCGGTCGCGTTCGACCTGCCGACGCAGCTCGGCTACGACTCCGACGACCAGCACGCGCTCGGGGAGGTCGGCCGCACCGGCGTCGCGATCGACTCGCTCGAGGACATGCGCCTCCTCTTCGACCGGATCCCGCTCGGGGACGTCTCGACCTCGATGACGATCAACGCGCCGGCCGCGCTGCTGCTGCTGCTCTACGAGCTGGTGGCGGAGGAGCAGGGCGTCCCCGGCACGGCCCTGCGCGGCACCGTCCAGAACGACATCCTCAAGGAGTACATCGCGCGCGGGAACTACATCTACCCGCCGCGGCCGTCGATGCGGCTGACGACCGACCTGTTCGCCTACGCGGCCGAGCGGATCCCGAGCTGGAACACGATCTCGATCTCGGGGTACCACATCCGCGAGGCGGGCTCGACCGCGGTCCAGGAGCTCGCGTTCACGCTCGCGAACGGGATCGCCTACGCGCAGGCTGCCGTCGATGCAGGCCTTTCGCCGGACGAATTCGGCGCGCGCCTCTCCTTCTTCTTCAACGCCCACAACCACTTCTTCCAGGAGGTGGCGAAGTTCCGGGCCGCGCGACGGCTGTGGGCGACGACGATGCGCGACCGCTTCGGCGCCACGAACCCCAAGGCGCTCGCGCTCCGCTTCCACGCCCAGACCGGCGGCTCGACCCTGACCGCCCAGCAGCCCGAGAACAACATCGTCCGCGTCGCGATCCAGGCGCTCTCGGCGGTC
>JANPKC010000181.1:0-12579 GCA_031425855.1 Actinomycetes bacterium
ATGCCGAGGATCAGCAGCGCGGCGAAGCGGTAGCTCAGCCCGGCGGCCGAAAAGGACGCGTCGCGGTAGATCCCGGCCACCCAGTAGAGGCTGCCGCCGAGGAGCGCGCCGAGCACGCCGAACCGCGTGCCGAGCGCGAGCGCGAGGAGGGCGACCGGAACGGCGTAGAGGACGGCCCCCGGCTCCGCAGGGTCGTCGATCAGCACGCCGAGGACGAAGACGAGCAGGAAGGCGACGAGCGCCAGCACGGCGAGGGCGCGGCGCCTGCCGAGCGATCGCTGCACCGCCCGCTCGAGGCGCTCCAGGCGGGTGCCCGCCTCCGGGGTCACGCAGCCTCCAGCGCGACCTCGCGCACGTAGCGGGCGACCAGCTCGATGTCGGTGCCCTTCTCGACGTAGCGCCGCGCTCCGCGCGAGCGCGCGGCCTCTCCGAGCTGGCCCTCCGGATAGCCGGAGAAGACGATCACGCGTGTGTCCGGGGAACGGGCCGCGAGCTCCTCCAGCACCTCGAGACCGTCGAGCTCGGGGAGCGAGAGGTCGAGCACGAGCACGTCCGGTCGCAACCTCTCGAGGTCTTCGACCGCCGTCCTCCCGTCGCCGGACTCCCCGACGATCTCGACGTCGCCGTCGAGCTCGAGCACTGTGCGTAGGACGAGCCGGAGCGCCGGGACGTCGTCGCAGAGATAGACCTGTATTGCCACGCGACCCCCGGTCGTTGTCGCGCGAGCATAGCTCCGCGGCGCCTGTGACGCCTATCCCGAGGTAGCGCGGCGACGCATCGTTAGAGTCCGGCCGGATGAAGATCGCCGTCTGCGTGAAGGAGGTTCCGGACGCGACCGCGCACAAGCGGATCGACGCCGGGACGAAGCGGCTCGACCGCTCCGGCGAGGGCGCCCTGAACGCGTTCGACGCGAACGCCGTCGAGGAGGCGCTGCGCCTGAAGGATGCGACGGGCGAGGGCGAGGTCGTCGTCGTCTCGATGGGGCCCGAGCGCGCGCTCAACTCGCTGCGCAAGGCGCTGGCGATGGGCGCCGACCGCGCGGTGCTCGTCGCGGACGACGGCGCGGCCGGCTCCGACCTCGTCGCCACGAGCCTCACGCTCGCGAAGGCGCTCGAGCGCGAGCAGCCGGATCTCGTCCTCTTCGGGCAGCAGTCGTCCGACTCGGACGGCGCCGTCCTGTGGGCGGCGGTGGCCGAGCGGCTGAAGCGCCCCGTGATCTCCCAGGTCGCGGAGTTGACCCTCGACGGGAGCTCGCTGACCGGCAAGCGCCAGACCGAGTTCGGCTACGACGTGATCCGGGCGCCGCTGCCGGCGGTGGTCGCCGTCGCCGACTCGATCAACGACCCGCGCTACCCCTCGCTGAAGGGGATCATGGGCGCGAAGTCGAAGCCGCAGGAGACTCTCTCGCTCGCCGACCTCGGGGTCGATGCGGGCAGCGCCGGCGCGCAGGGTTCGCGCACCGAGGTGCTCGCGCTCTCGGATCCGCCCGCCCGCGGCGACACGCGGAAGATCGAGGACGACGGCAGCGCCGCCGAGCAGATCGTCGCCTTCCTGGCCGAGAAGAGGCTGATCTAGGTGGGCGTCCTTGTCTTCCTCGAGCACCACGAGGGCGAGTTGCAGAAGGGATCGCTCGCGGTGCTCTCGAAGGCGGCGAGCCTCGGCGGCGAAGTCGCCGGCGTGATCGTCGGGTCGGGGGTCGACGGGCTGGCCGCGCAGGCGGCGAGTCATGGCGCCGCCACCGTCTACGTCGCGGACGACCCCAGGCTCGAGGCGCCGCTGCCGCAGCCCCGCGTCGACGCGATCGCGCAGCTCGTGGCCGAGAAGGGCGTCGAGACCGTGCTCTTCGGCCAGTCGATCCTCGCCGCCGACATCGCCTCCGGCCTCGCGGCCCGTCTCGAAGCGGGTCTCAACTGGCAGCTGACCGACATCTCGAACGACGGTGGCAGCCTCGTCGGCAAGCAGTCCGCGCTCGGCGACTCGGTCGTCGTCGACGTCGGCTGGAAGACGACCCCGCGCATCGGGCTCTTCCGCGCGGGTGCCTTCGACCCGGTCGAGCAGGCCGCGGCCGGAACGGTCGAGGCGTTCGCGCCGCAGCTGCAGGAGCACTCCCTCGCCGCGGAGATGGTCGAGCAGGCGCACGCCGAGGAGAGCGGGCCGTCGATCGAGGACGCGAACGTGATCGTCGCCGGCGGCCGCGGGCTCGGCGAGCCCGAGAAGTTCGCGCTCGTCGAGGAGCTCGCGAAGGCTCTCGGCGGCGCTGTCGCCGCGACGCGCGCCGTCGTCGACGCGGGCTGGTATCCGTACTCGGCCCAGGTCGGCCAGACCGGCAAGTCGGTCTCGCCGACGCTCTACGTCGCCTGCGGGATCTCCGGCGCGATCCAGCACAAGGTCGGGATGCAGAGCTCGAAGACGATCGTCGCGATCAACAAGGACCCGAACGCGTCGATCTTCGAGTACGCCGATCTGGGCGTCGTCGGCGACCTGCACACGATCCTGCCGAAGCTCACCGAGCTCGTCCGGGCACGCAGAGCATGAGCAAGGGCGGCGTCCGCCCGGCGGACTACCCGCCGCCGTTCTCGCCCTCGGAGGTGATCGCAGCGCCGACCGACGCCGCGGCGGAGCGGATCGAGGTCGGCGTCCTGATCGTCGGCGCAGGCCCCGCGGGGCTCGCCTGCGCAATCAGGCTCGGGCAGCTGCTCGAGGAGTCGCCCGAGACGGCCGAGCGCCTCGGCGAGGTGCCCGTGGCGGTCGTCGAGAAGGGAAAGGCGCCCGGCTCGCACCTGCTCTCCGGCGCCGTCGTCAACCCGCGCGCGCTTCGCCGCCTCTTCCGAGACCGGCTGACGATGAACGACGTCCCGAGCTACGGCGAGGTGCACGGCGAGGCCGTCTACCTGCTCTCGAAGGGCACGACCGTGCGGATCCCACCGCCGCCGACGATGCGCAACCACGGCAACTGGGTCGTCTCCGTCTCTCAGCTCGGACGCTTCCTCGCCGAGCAGGCCGAGGCCGCCGGCGCCGCCGTGCTGCCCGAGACCGACGCGCAGAAGCTGCTCGTCGCCGACGGCCGCGTGCACGGCATCCGCACCGGCGACAAGGGTCTCGGCCGCGACGGCAGGCCACTCGGCGCGCATGAGCCGGGCGCCGACATCGCCGCGAAGGTGACGATCCTCGCCGAGGGGACGCAGGGTCACCTCACGGGCGCCGCGATCGACCGCTTCGGCCTCGAGGGCAGCCAGCCGCAGATCTGGGCGCTCGGCGTCAAGGAGGTCTGGAGGGTGCCGCGGCCGCTGCGCCACATCGTCCACACGATGGGCTGGCCGCTCCGCAAGCGCGCGCGCTACGGCGAGTTCGGCGGCTCCTTCGTCTACCCGATGGGCGACGCCATGGTCTCGCTCGGCTTCGTCGCCGGCCTCGAGTCGCGCGACGTCGAGTTCTCGGTGCACGACGTGCTGCAGGAGCTGAAGACGCACCGGCTGCTCCGCAAGATCCTCCAGGGCGGCGAGCGGATCGCCTGGGGTGCGAAGACGATCACCGAGGGCGGCTACCACGCGCTGCCGAAGCGCTTCCACGCGCCGGGGCTGCTGCTCGTCGGCGAGGGCGCCGGGCTCGTGAACGTGCCGACGCTGAAGGGGATCCACTACGCGATCGAGTCGGGGATCATGGCCGCCGAGGCCGCGTTTCGCTCGCTGCAGCGCGGCGAGTCGCCGTCCCGTCAGGGCGCGTTCGACTCCTACGACGCGGAGCTGCGCTCGAGCTACGTCGTCGGCGACCTGCACGAGGTGCGGAACATGCGCCAGGCCTTCGACAAGGGCTTCTTCGTCGGCGGCGGGCTCGCGAGCGCGATGACGGTGACGAAGGGGAAGCTGCCGCCCTTCGACCTGCGCAGCGAGGCGAACGCCGAGCGGAGCCTGATCCGCACCGGCCGCGCGGCGCGCTACCCGAAGCCCGACGGGAAGCTCACCTTCGACAAGCTTTCCTCCGTCTTCCTCTCCGGCAACCGGACGCGCGACGACCAGCCGGACCACATCCGGGTGCAGCGGACCGTCCCGAGGGATCTGGCCGAGGCCTGGGCGCACATGTGCCCCGCCCAGGTCTACGAGCTGGGCGCCGATGCAGGCGACGGGCTGGTGCACGTCGAGGTGAACCCCTCGAACTGCGTTCAGTGCGGCGCCATCTCCGCCAAGGGCGGCCGGCTCACCCCGCCGGAGGGCGGCTCCGGCCCTGAGTACACGCTGACCTAGTAACAGTCTGTTACTTGGCGCGGCGCTGCCGCCAGGCCTCGGCCATGGCGATGCGCTTTTCCACCGACGGATGGCTGTCGAAGAGGACATACGACCACGTCGGCGGGTCGGGGTCGTTCAGCGACTGGATCGTGAACTCCCTGAAGAGGCTCTTCGCCGGCTCTGGCTCGTGCGTCGACTCGAGCGCCTTCCAGTCCGCCTCCTGCTCCATGTGGCGCGAGATCACGTTGTAGACCGGCAGCGAGAGCAGGTCGAGCACGACGATCACGAGCAGCGACAGCGGCACCGCGGCTGGGTTCGCCATCCCGCCGCGCCGGCGCGTCGCGAGCGCGATCAGCCAGGCGCCGGGAAGCGCGAAGAGGGCGTACCAGGCGACCCCCTCGAAGAGGTGGTTGCTCGAGTGGTGGCCGAGCTCGTGCGCGAGCACCGTCTTCACCTCGTCGTCGCCGAAGCTGCCGTCGAGGAGCGTGTTCCAGAACACGACGCGCTTGCTCGGGCCGAAGCCGACGGCGTAGGCGTTCGGCGCGCTCGTGAAGTCGGTCACGTCCTCGACGCGTAGCGGGATCGGGTCGATCCCCTGCTCGGCCGCGTACTCGCGCCCCGCCGCCTGCAGGTCTGCGCGGTCGAGCCGGTCGGTCGGGGTCAGGTACGGGTAGATGAACCCGAACAGGAACGCGAGCCCGACGAAGACGGGTGCCGCGCCGAGCCACCAGCGGCGAGGAAAGCGGCCCGCGAGCGCCATTACGATCAGAAGCGCGAAGCACACGAACAGGAACTCCGCGCCGAGCTCGAACCAGTTCGCGAAGAGCGTCTCCACGTAGCCGCTGTCGGTCTGGTCGTACCGCCTGTCCCACCACACCTCCGCGAGCCGGAACGGCACCTGCGAGAGCCACACGAGGGCGAGCCCGATCATCCCGAGCAGCATCCCGGTGCCGATGCGCCCGGCCGCGGACTCCTTCGCGAAGCGGATCCCGTACTTCGCGTACGCGACCAGTACGCCGAGGAGGACGAGCTGCGCGGCCACGAACTCGATCCGGAAGAAACGCTCGTAGCGGTCTGCAAGGTCGAGTGTCTCCGGCGGGATGCCGTTCAGCCGGACGTCGGGCAGCGTCAGGTCGCCGGGAACGACGCTCTGCCAGAGCGACCACGCCGCTGCTCCCCAGATCCCGGCGAGTGCGAGCAGGGCTACGGCCCGCACGGCGGCGCGCCGGTCGGTCAGTTCGCCTCCGGCTCGTCCACTGCGTCGATCCCGGGCTCGGGCTCCAACTCCGGTTCCGGCTCAGGGGGTGGACGGAGGGCGGGGCTGGCGTGCGGGTACGCCTCGGTGACGACGAACCAGTAGGCGTTCGTCTGGGCGAGATAGCGCACGCAGTACGCCCCGAGGTTGCGGAGGCCGGTCGGCATTCGGCCGGTGACGAGTGCCGCGAACCAGCCGAGCAGCGCGACGACGAACAACGCCGCGCTCAGCGCGCCCGAGATCACGAACGCCGGGATCGCGAGGAAGACCCGGAAGAGCGTGATCCAGCGGTTCTGTCGCTCCGGTGCGTCGACGACGATGTCGACGGGGTAGCCCGGCTCGCCGGTGAAGCCCGGGAACGGGTTCGCGACCAGCGCGACGAATGCCGTCACGTGCGCGTAGTAGCGGACGTACGCGGCGAGGAAACGGTGCAGCGAGTTGGCCGAGCGGCCGCGGATGAGGGCGACGAGCCCGTTCGCGATCGCGGCGAGGAACGCGGCGACGCTCCAGAGGGCGAGCCAGACGAAATGCGGCATCGAGAGCAGCAGCCGGAAGAAGACCGTCAGCCGCGAGCGGCGTCCGTCGTCCGCGAGCTCGAGCCGGACCGGATGCCCCGGCAGCTCCCAGACGGGACCGATCGCGTCGGGGTCGGCATTCGGGTAGCGGTCGGTCAGGAGCAGGGCGTAGGCGTAGGCCTGCGCCGTGTAGCCGAGGCCGTAGGCGGAGAGGTTGCGCAGGCCGACCGGCATCCGGCCGAGCGCGAGCGCGGCGAACCAGCCGAAGAAAGCGCAGACCAGGGCGACGCCGCCGACGCCGGTCGACGTGGCCCATTGCGCGCCCGAGCCGCCGTCTCCGCCCGCGCCGCTGTAGCCGCCGAATCCGAAGCCGGACCCGAGTGTCGCGGCGAGCAGGAGCGTGGGAACGGCGAGCAGGAGGCGGACAGCGATCTTCCATCGGGCCTGGAGGGCCGGCCGGGGCAGCTCGACGTCGAGCGGGTAGGGCTGGGCGTTGAAGCTCGGATAGGGGTTCGCCGCGAGCGAGAGATAGGCGCCGAGATGGGTGACGTAGCGGACGTAGGCGGCGAGGAAGGAATGAATCCCGTCCGGCAGCCGCCGCGTCACCAGCGCGGCCAGCCAGCCCGCAATGGCCGCGAAGACGACCCCGATCGTCCAGAGGAACAGCCAGAAGAAGTGCGGGATCGCGAGCAGGAGCCTGAAGAAGACCGTCAGGCGGGACCGACGCAGGTCGTCCCGGAGGACGAGCCGGACCGGGTGGTCGCTCACGGTCGGGAGTCTACGATGCGCGCACGATGGCGCTGACGCGCGACGACGTGCTCGAGGCGGCCGAGCGGATCCGGGGGCGCGTCCACAGGACGCCGACGTTCAGCTCGCGAACGCTCGGCGAGCGTGCGTTCCTGAAGGCGGAGCTGTTCCAGAAGACCGGATCGTTCAAGGCTCGCGGCGTGCTGAACAAGCTCTCGTCGCTGACCGCGGAGGAGAAGGCGCGCGGCGTGATCGGGATCTCGGCCGGCAATCACGCGCAGGCGCTCGCGTGGGGTTCCGCGCTCGAAGGGATCGACTGCCTCGTCGTCATGTACGCGAGCGCAAGCCCCGCGAAGGTGGCGGCGACGCGCGGCTACGGGGCAGCGGTCGACCTCGAGGCCGCGGATGCCGTCGAGGCGTTCCAGCGGCTGGAGGAGCACATCCGCGAGACGGGCCGGACACTCGTTCATCCGTTCGACGACCCGCTCGTGATCGCCGGCCAGGGGACGCTCGCCCTGGAGCTGCTCGAGGACGCACCCGAGGTCGAGACGATCCTGGTGCCGACCGGCGGCGGCGGGCTCGTAGCCGGCGTCGCGGCTGCCGCCCCCGACCGGCGCGTGATCGCGGTCGAGCCGGAGGGCTCGACCGCGGTGCACGACGCGCTCGCAGCCGGCCGGCCCGTCCCGGTGACGCCGGTGTCGATCGCCGATGGCCTCTCCGGGCCGTTCGCCGGCGAGCACGCGCTGGCCGTGATCCAGGCCAACGAGGTCGAGAGCGTGCTCGTCTCGGAGGAGGAGATCGAGGCCGGGTTCCGCTTCCTCTACGAGCGCGCGAAGCTCGCCTGCGAGCCTGCCGGCGCGGTGGCCGTCGCGGCGATCCTGGCCGGGAAAGTCGACGGCGCCACGGTGGCCGCTGTTGTCTCAGGAGGAAACGTTGCCACCCAAACCGCCTCTGCTATCCTGGCCCGGCGATGAAGACCGGAATCCATCCCGAGTACGTGACCACGCACGTTCGCTGCTCCTGCGGGGCCGAGTTCGAGACTCGCTCCACGCAGGCCGAGATCCACGTCGACGTGTGCTCCGCGTGCCACCCGTTCTACACGGGCAAGCAGAAGCTGATGGACTCCGGCGGCCGGGTCGAGCGCTTCCAGCGCCGGCTGGAAAAGGCCGGCGGCACCCGCCGCTCCTAGCTCGTGGCCAACAACATCGGGGGCCAGGCAGTCCTGGAGGGCGTGATGATGCGCAGCCCGTCGAAGTGGGCTGTCGCCGTGCGCAAGCCGGACGGCGAGATCGCCGAGGTGGTCAGGGACATCAGCTCGCCGATGGCGCGCCGACGCGTCTTCCGGCTCCCGGTCGTGCGTGGAGTGATCGCGCTCGGCGAGTCGCTCGCGATCGGTTTCCGCGCGCTCGCGATCTCGGCCAACTACGCGGCCCAGGATCCCGACGCGGCGGACGGCGAGGTCCAGACCGAGATCACGCGCGGCCAGATCCTCTTCTCGTTCGCGATCGCGATCGGATTCGCCCTGATGCTCTTCAAGGTGACGCCGGCGCTGATCACGAACTGGCTCCCGATCGACACGACCGGCGCCTTCGTCGTGATCGAGGGCGTCATCCGCGTCTGCATCTTCCTGCTCTACCTCTTGCTGATCTCGCTCCTGCCCGATCTCCGGCGCGTCTTCCAGTACCACGCGGCCGAGCACAAGGCGATCAACGCCTACGAGGCGGGGGAGGAGCTCACGCCCGAGAACGTGCAGAAATTCAGCTTGATCCACCCGCGTTGCGGAACAGCCTTTTTGCTTTGGGTGATGGTGATCGGGATCTTCGTCTTCGCTTTCGTCGGTCAGCCCGCCTGGTACTGGCTGATCCTGAGCCGGATCCTGCTCCTGCCCGTGATCGCCGGGATCGCCTACGAGCTGATCCGCTTCGCCGGCAAGCATCAGAGCAACCCGTTCCTGATGACGCTGCTCGCGCCCGGCCTGTGGCTGCAGCGGCTGACGACCCGGCCGCCCACGCTCGACCAGATCGAGGTCTCGATCCGTGCGCTCCAGGAGGTGCTCCGCCGCGAGGGCGGGATCACGCCGGAGGAGCGCAAGGTCGAGGTCATGGCCTAGGCGGCGGTGTAGTCGTGCCGCGTATCGTCCGGACGGCTGCGGTCGCGTGGGAGGGCTCGCTCTCCCGGGGCGCGGGCACGGCGACGGCGACCTCGTCGGGGACGTTCGAGCTCCCGATCGACCTTCCGTCGCGGATCTCGGACAAGCCCGGGAAGACGAGCCCGGAGGAGTTGCTCGCCGCGGCCCACGCCGGCTGCTACTCGACGTCGCTCGCGGGTGAGATCGCCCGCGCGGGCGGCACCGTCGAGCGGTTGGACGTGACCTGCACGATCACGCTCGACGAGGTGGCGGACAAGGGGCATCTGATCGTCTCCTCCGAGCTCGACGTGAACGCCCGTGCGCTCGGCATCGACGAGGCCGGGCTCGATCAGGCCGCGCGGAAGGCGGACGAGGGCTGCACGTTCTCGGCGCTGATCCGCGCGAGCGCGTCGGTGAGCGTCCGCGCCGAGCTCGCGAGCTAGAGGAGGACGGAATGGCTGCTGAACGGCGTGCTTCGGTGACCTGGAACGGCGACCTGATGAGTGGGTCGGGGACGATCGACGAGGTCGGCTCGGGTGCCTTCGGGCCGCTCGACGTCAGCTGGCCGGCGAGATCGGAGGAGGCGTCCGGAGGCAAGACGAGCCCGGAGGAGCTGATCGCTGCGGCGCACGCGTCGTGCTTCTCGATGGCGCTCTCGGGCGGTTTGGCGAAGGCGGGCACTCCCCCGGAACGGCTGCAGACGTCGGCGACGGTCACGTTCGTGCCGGGCACCGGAATCACGAAGATCGCGCTCACGGTTCGCGGCGCCGTTCCCGGTCTCGACGCCGACGCCTTTCGCGAAGCGGCCGAGGGTGCCAAGAAGAACTGCCCGGTCTCGCAGGCTCTCGCTGGCGTGCCCGAGATCACACTCGACGCTCAGCTCGATTCGTAACGGCTGTAGCTCCAGCGCCACTCCACGATGTCATGGCAGAGCCCGGCCCGCACCGGGTTCGCGAGCACGTAGGCACAGGTCGCACGGAGATGCTCGTCGTCGCGGACTTGCCAGAGCGCGAAGCGGTCTCCCCACAGGTGGCCGCTGCGGCGGTACTTGCGGTTGAACCACTGCGCGTAGGCGCCGTTGACGCGATGCAGCGCCTGGGAGAGCAGCGTGCGGGCGCATTCGACCACGAGGTGGTAGTGGTTGGGCATCAGGCAGAGGGCGAGCAGGTCGAGGTCGTACTCGGCGACCGCCCCGTGGATCTCGTCGAAAAAGCGCCGGCCGTCACTTCCGTCACGGAAGACACGCTGGCGGGCAACGCCGCGGGTCGTCACGTGCCAGATGCCGTAGGGAGGGAACGCCGAGCGTGGGAGCCGCGCCATGCTTCGACCGTACGCCGCACGGGCGGTCGCGGACGCGAATGTGGACGAATCGTTTCGCAATCGTTGAAAAGCAACCGTCCGGAAGGGCCGATAACCGGGGACAGTCCCCGCAGCGGGCCGCGCAAGCGCTGCGCCGAGGCGGCGGCGCCCGGTCGCTAGCATCGGCGCATGGCCAGCCCGATCGAGAAGCTGATCGACGACCTCGAGCGCTCCTTCACCGAGGTGCAGGAGCGGATGTCCGACCCCTCGGTCTACAACGACCGCAACGAGGCGGCGGAGGTCGGCCGGCGCCTGAAGGAGCTCGAGCCCGCCTACAAGCTCGCGCAGGAGTGGCGCTCGATGCGCGACGACGTCGAGGCGTCGCTCGCGGACCCGGAGCTGAAGGAGCTCGTGGCCGAGTCGGAGCAGCGGCTCGCCGAGCTGGAGGAGGAGCTGAAGCTCGCGCTCGTCGCCAAGGACCCCGCCGACGACAAGGACGTGATCGTCGAGATCCGTCAGGGCGTCGGCGGCGACGAGGCCGCGATCTGGGCGGGCGACGTCCTGCGGATGCTCCAGCGCTACGCCGAGAGCCGAGGGTTCAAGACCGAGCTCCTCTCCGCGAACGAGAGCGAGGGCGGCGGCTTCAAGGAGGTCGTCTTCGCCGTCAAGGGCGGCGGCGCCTACTCCGTCTTCAAGTACGAGGGCGGCACCCATCGCGTCCAGCGCGTCCCCGCCACCGAGTCGCAGGGCCGCATCCACACCTCGACGGCGACCGCGGCCGTCATGCCCGAGGTGGAGGACATCGAGGTCGAGCTGGACGAGAACGACCTCAAGATCGACGTCTACCGCTCGACCGGCCCCGGCGGCCAGAGCGTCAACACGACCGACTCCGCCGTCCGGATCACGCACGTGCCGACCGGGATCGTCGTCGCGATGCAGGACGAGAAGTCGCAGCTCCAGAACAAGGCGAAGGCGATGCGGGTCCTGCGCGCCCGCATCTACGAGGCCGAGCGGGAGCGCCAGCAGGCCGAGCTCTCCGCCACGCGCAAGTCGCAGATCGGCTCCGGCGAGCGGGCCGAGAAGATCCGCACCTACAACTACCCGGACAGCCGCGCCACCGACCACCGCGTCAAGGTGACGCTCAACCTGGAGAAGGTGCTCCAGGGCGGGCTCGACGACTTCACGACTGCGCTCCAGGAGGAAGACCGGCGCCGCGGGCTCGAGAAGTGACTGCCGCCGCGCTGAGTCTCGGCGACGTGCTCCGGCGCGCCGCCGAGCACCTCGGCAAGACCTCGGAGACCGGCCGCCTCGATGCCGAGCTGCTGCTCGCGCACACCCTCGGCCGCCCGCGGATCGAGCTCTACACGGACTTCGACCGGCCCCTGACGACGGACGAGCTCGACGCGTACCGCGAGCTCGTCGCCCGGCGCGCGCGGCACGAGCCGGTGGCGTACATCCTCGGCGAGTGGGGGTTCCGCCGGCTGACGCTGACCGTCGACCGCCGCGCGCTGATCCCGCGCCCCGAGACGGAGATCGTCGTCGAGCGCGCGCTCGCGCATCTGCCCGGCACGGACGCGCCGGCGGTGCTGGACGTCGGTGCGGGGACCGGCGCGATCGCGCTCGCGATCGCAGACGAGCATCCGGGCGCCCGCGTCACCGCGATCGACGTCTCCGCGGACGCGCTCGCGCTCGCGCGGGAGAACGCCGCCCGCACGGGCATCGCCGTGGAGTTCCTCCAGCACGACCTGGAGCACGGCCTCCCCGGCGGCCCGTACGACCTCGTCGTCTCCAACCCGCCCTACGTCGAGCCCGCCGAGCTGGGGACGCTGATGCCCGACGTGCGCGACTACGAGCCGCACGTCGCCCTCGTCGGCAGCGGCGCGACCGAGGCGGTGAGCCGGGGCGCGCTCGATGTCCTTGCACCGGGCGGCCGGCTGGTGCTCGAGGTCGGCGACGGGCAGGCCCCTACGACGGCTGCGCTGCTCGGCGAGCTCGGCTACTGCGACGTGACGACGACGTCCGACCTGACGGGACGCGATCGCGTCGTCGAGGGCCGGCGTGACTGACGTCGACGCGGCGGTCGCCGCGATCCGGGCCGGCGAGCTCGCGATCGTGCCGACCGACACCGTCTACGGCCTCGCGACGAGCCCGCACCGGGAGGAGTTCACACGCAGGCTCTACGCGGCGAAGGGGCGGAGCGACGTTCAGCCGACGGCCCTCGTCGCGGCGAGCCTGGAGGTTCTCTGCGCGCTGCTGCCCGAGTTCGACTCCCGTCTCGCCGCGATCCTGCCGGGGCCGTACACGCTCGTCGTGCCCAATCCGGAGCGTCGCTTTCCGTGGCTGCTGGGGGACGGGGAGGCGATCGGCGTCCGCGTCCCGGCCCTCGACGGTGACGCGCTCGACCTACTCACG
>JANPKC010000182.1:0-1556 GCA_031425855.1 Actinomycetes bacterium
GACGGCCAGGACCGGCAGCGAGCTGCGGCCCGGCCGCAGCGACGCACCGACGGCGACCGCGGCCACGAGCGCAAGCAGCAGCGAGACGCCTCGCGCCGTCGCGACGGCGAACGGGACGCTCTCGTCCGCCGCCCGGTCGGCGAAGACGAAGTAGAGGCCGAACCCGACCGCCGCGAGCAGGGCCAGCCCGATCCCGTCTGCGCGGCCGCCGCCCCGGTGAGCCGGCTCTCGGGACGCGACGGCGACTCCCGTCAGCGCCAGCAGGATGCCTGCCACCTGCAGCACGCCCGGCCGCTCGCCCGATGCGATCCCGACGGAGAACGGAACCGCCGCGGCGACGGCTGAGATCGGCGCGACGACCCCCATCGCGCCGATCGCCATGCCGCGGTAGAGGGCCGCGATACCGAGGCAGCCGCTCGCACCCGCGGCCGCCGCCAGCAGCGTCGCTGACGCTCCGGGGAAGCCGTCCCCGGACGTGGCGACCCAGACGAGGGCGGCGGCCAGCCCGAAGACCTGCGAGACGACGAGGACGGTGAGGACGTGCAGCCTCCTCGACGTCAGCCCACCGAGGAAGTCGCCGAGCCCCCACGAGAGGCTCGCGCCGAGTGCCAGCGCGATCGCGATCAACTACTCGACCGGGCGGGTCGCCGCGACGGCGTCGAGTTGGTTCGCGTGGTACAGGACGGCAGCCTCGGCGGTCCGCGCCGCGCTGCGGTCGTGGTGCGAGCCGATCGCGTGGAGAAGCTCCGTGCGAACGGCCGGGTCGAGCCCGCCAGCGCGCTCCTCGACGAGCCGCTGGCCCAGGTGCACGTGGCCGAGCAGGCGGCCCTCGTCGGTCGGCCGAAACGCCGGGCCGCGACCGCGCTCCCGGATCCTGCCGACGTCGTGGAGGAGCGCGGCGGCGAGCAGGAGATCCGAGCGGAGCCGGGGATGGAGCTGCGCGGTCTCGCGGGCGAGCGTCGCCACCCCGACCGTGTGCTCGAGCAGCCCGCCGGCATACGAGTGATGCGACTCCGCGGCCGGGTACTCGCGCAGCGCCTTCCTGATCTCGGCGTCGCCGACGACCGCGCCGACCACCGCGGCCAGACCAGGGTGCGAGAGCTCGCCGGCCATGAACTCGAGGAAGCCGTCGAGCTCGTCGGCGTCCCGGCGCATCCTCGGCGCGAGGCCCGCCGGATCGGCGTCGGCCGCCTCGACCGAGCGGATCTCGAGCTGGAGCCTGTCGTCGAAGCGCTCGACCCGGCCGAGCACGCGCACGGCGTCACCTTCCGCGAAGCGCCCGTCGAGCAGCTCGACGTCGTTCCAGATCCGCCCCTCGATCCGGCCGGTCTGGTCGACGAGCTCGAGCGCGAGGTACGGCGCGCCTTTCCGCGTCGTCCGGCGCTGCTTGCGCGCGACGGCGTAGACGCCCTCGACGGTCCTCTCCGCCGTCAGCTCCGCGATGGTGCTCACAGGGTTGAGTCTAGGCCGTTGCTAGGCTCGGCCGGTGGCCGTCGTGAAGCCTTTCCGCGCGCTCCGCTACGCCGAGAGCGCCGGCCCGCTCGCGACGCTCGTCG
>JANPKC010000183.1:0-6857 GCA_031425855.1 Actinomycetes bacterium
CGTCACGATCCACGGTCCGAGCGGGCAGAACGTGTCGATCGCCTTGCAGAAGCTGAAGACGCCGGAACGCATCTCGCGCCGCTGGATGTCCCGCGCGGTGATGTCGTTGAAGATCACGTAGCCGCCGACGTAATCCATCGCCTCCTCGGGCGGGAACCACTTTCCCGCCTTCTTCAGGATCACGGCGAGCTCGAGCTCGTAGTCGAGCTCCTCGGTCAGGTGCTCCGGATAGACGACCGGCTCGTCGGGGCCGACGATCGCGTCCACGTTCTGGAAGAAGACGATCCAGGGCGCGATCTCGTGCGACCACTCGACGACCTTCGACTCCTCCTCGTGCTCGCGGAAGTTGCCCGCGGTGTGGAAGAACTTCTTCGGCACGATCGGCGCCCGGAGCCGCGCGTCCGAAAGCGCCACGCGCTCGCCCGTCTCGCCGGCACCGCCGCGCTCGAACCACTCGCGCATCGTCGGCACGTCGAGCACGATGATCTCATCGCCGTCGATCCGGCCCACCCGCCCCGCGTCGAAGGTGACGAGCTTCACCCGCAGACCCTCTGCGCGGCGCGCGCGTAGACCTCGGCGATCTTGACCAGGCCGTCGATCTCGAGATTCTCGCCGTACTCGGGATCTGGCAGCCCCGAGGAGGTGCCGTAGTTGACCGTCGCGATCCCGTAGCGCGACAGCACCGACGCGTCCGAGAACCACCGCGTCACGTCGCGCTCGGGCGCCGCGCCGAAGACCTCCTGGTGCGCGCCCTCGAGCGCGCCGACGAGCGGGTGCGACCCGTCGATCTCGGCGCCGGGCGCGGTCACGTAGACCTCGGCCTCGACGCCGTCCAACCCGCGCGCGAAGTCGAGTGCCTTCCGCCGCGCCGCCGCCATCTCGACGCCGGGCGGCACGCGCAGGTCGAGGAAGAGATCGGTTCGGTGCGGCGTCCGCGAGACCCGCCAGCCGAAGCCGCCCTGGATCGCGCCGACGTTCGCGACGCCGCGCACGTCGCCGTAGCTCATCTCCTCCTCCCATTCCGGCAGCCACGCCAGCACCCGCTCGAGCACGCCGCGCATGCGCACGATCGAGTTCTCCTCGATCCGGCCGGACGAGAACGCCGTGTGGATGAACGGGCCGGAGGTCGAGAGCCGCAGCCAGAGCGTGCCGAAGTGCGCGAGCACGAGCTTCTGCTCGGTCGGCTCGCCCAGGATGCACATGTCGGCCGCGCCGCCGTGCCCGACGAGGTGGCGCGACCCGGCCGCATAGCCGCGGTACTCCGCGCCCTGGGCGTCGCCCTGCTGGGTCTTCTCGATCTCGCCCGCCACGGCGGCGAGCATCACGTCGCCCTTCAGCTCCGCGTCGCCGAGCGACCGCACGGCCGCGAGGTAGGCGACGAGCGCGCCCTTCATGTTCGAGATCCCGAGCCCGTAGATCCGCCCCTCGCGCTCGAACCCTGCCGGCTGGAAGCCCGGGATCCCGGCCAGCCACGGCTCGCGACCGGAGTAGGAGGTGTCCATGTGGCCGTTGAACATCAGCGTCGGCCCGCCGCCGATGCCGGCGCGCGTCGCGAGCACGTTCGCGCGCCTCTCCTCCACCTGCTGCCACTGGACTGCGAGCCCGAGCTCCTCGCACTGCTCGGCGTACCAGGACGCCATCGCCTCCTCGGAGCCGGTGAAGCTCGGAATCGAGACCGCCGCCAGCGCGTCGGCGACCAGGCGCTCGCGGTCGATCACGAGCGGAAGTGCGGCAGGACCTGCTCCCCGAAGAGGCGGATCTGGTCGTGCCGCTTGTCGCCCCAGAGCTCGAGCATGACGTGGGTGCAGCCCGCCTCCCGGTACTCCTCGATCGCGCGGATGCAGTCCTCGGGAGTGCCGGCGATCGGCTTGCACTTGTCGAGGATCGCGTCGGTGACCTCGGCCTTCGCCGCCAGCCGCCCGCCCCGCTCCATCGCCTCGGCCACCGGCCTGATCTCGTCCTGCGTCAGCTCCGCGAGGTCGAGCAGCGTGTCGGCGGAGCCCTGGATGTTCTGCACCTTGTTCGCGAGGTACATGCCGGCGATCTCGCGCGCGCCGTCCCGGCCCCTGGTGCGGTCCTCGTCGATCGAGGCGACGACCGTGCAGCCGACGTCGATCGCGTCGCCTACGATCGAGCGGGTGTGCCGGACGAACGCGGGCGTCGTGATCGACGGCGTCAGGCAGCCCTCTGCAAGCTCGGCCGCCAGCGCCATCATCTTCGGCGCGGTCGCGGCCACGTAGACCGGCGGCACCTCGCGCGGCGCGTGCGCCTCGTCGGAGAGCGCGGGCACGTCGGCCGACCAGGTGTCGCCCTCGTACGAGAACGCCTCGCCGCCGAGCACGCCGCGCACGATCTCGACCGCGTCGCGCATCGGCCCGAGCGTCTTCTTCGTCTGCATCTGCGCGTTGTTGAGGAAGATCTTCGACGTCCCGAAGCCGAGGATGAACCGTCCCGGCCCGGCTGCCTCCTGCACGACGCGCGCGTCCATCGCCACCTGGACCGGGTGGCGCGTGAACGGGGAGATGATCCCCCAGCCGATCGTCAGCCGCTCCGTCTCGCGCGCCATCAGCGCCGAGACGACGGTCGAGCCGCGCGCCTCCATCTGGTGCTTGCGCCACCAGGGGTACGCCTCGGCGAGCCAGATCGTGTCCATTCCGGCCTCGTCCATAACGCGCGCCGACTCGAGCATCTCGTCGAGCGGCTCCATCGTGAGCTGCATCACGCCGATGCGGAACGGGACCGCCACGGCCTAGCTCTCGGTGTTGTGCGTCGGCCCGTCCGGATCGGCCTCGTAGGCCTCGGGCGAGGCCGGGTGGATCCCCTGCACGGCGCCGCCCGTCCCCGCCGCGGCCGCCTCGGACACCTGCTTCTCGAGCGCCCCGAGCACGTTCCCGACCTGCTGGTTGATGATCGGCTGCAGGACGCGCTGCCCCATCGCACCGACGGGCCCCGCGATCTTCACGTCCGCCTCCCAGCGCATCGTCGTGCCGCTGCCGCTCTCGGCGAGGTTGAACTGCGTCTGCATGTTCATGATCGCGCCGACGCCGTTGCCCTTCGCGTTCAGCTGCGCGAACTCGGGCGG
The DNA here is from genome assembly GCA_031425855.1 of Actinomycetes bacterium. Classification (GTDB taxonomy): domain Bacteria; phylum Actinomycetota; class Thermoleophilia; order Gaiellales; family Gaiellaceae; genus Gaiellasilicea. The sequence continues at coordinate 3,083 of JANPKC010000183.1, forward strand.
CCGCTCCTCGGCCTTCTCGAAGTCGATCGTCATCCGGAGGCCGCCGAGGCCGAGCGGGATCTTCACCTTCGCCTGCCAGTGGCGATCGTCCTTGATCTCGAAGCCCTCGACCCCGGGCATCAGCTTCGCCATCTGCGCCGGGTCGTTGAGCACCTGCCAGACCACGTCGCGCGGCGCGGAGAGCTCCTTCGTTCCCTCGACCCTCATGCGGGCACCACCTTCACGTTGGCCCGCGTCGACTCGGGGTCCTGCAGCATCGACCAGACGCGGTGGTAGGGGTTGCAGCTGTCGTAGACGATCGGCGCGCCGGCAGGCTTGAGCGCGTCCTGGATCGCCGAGCAGATGCAGTGGATCCCGCCGCCGCCGCCCTCGCCCATCCCCTTCGAGCCGAGCGGGGTGAAGGGTGACGGCGACTCGATCGCGCCCGTCTTCAGCGCGGGCACATCGAGCGCGTGCGGCACGTGGTAGTCGTAGAAGTTCGAGGTCAGGAGCTGCCCGTCCTCGTCGTAGACGAAGTCCTCGTAGAGCGCGGCGCCGATCGCGTGCACCGTCGCGCCGTGCACCTGGCCCTCGACGATCTGCGGGTGGATGCGCACGCCGCAGTCGTCCACGGCCGCGTAGTCGACGATCTCGGTGACGCCCGTCTCCCGGTCGACCTCGACCACGCACGCGTGGATCTGCGTCGCGTAGGTCAGCGTCAGCTTCCCCGTCTTCTTCTCCGTGTCGACCATCCCGAAATACGGCCGGTAGACGAAGCGGTGGTTCAGGGTCGGGTTGAAGTCCGGCGGGAGGAAGGCGTTGTTCGCGTTCACGATCGCGCCGAGCGCCATGAACGGCAGCGCCGCCTCGGGCGGGCCGTCCTTGATCCGCGCGAAGCCGTCGGCCAGCTCGATCGCCTCCTCGGGCGCCTGCAGCACGGCGGCGGCGAGCGTGATCATCTCGGCCCGCAGCGCGTCGGCCGCGCCCTTGACCGCGCCGAGGCCGGTGACCGCGAACTGGCTCGCGTACGTCCCCGAGAAGCCGGCGTGCGAGTTGAAGAAGGTGTCGTGGCCCGGGCGGACGTGCACCTGCTCGGGCGAGCAGCCGAGGATGTCGGCGACGACCTGCGACGCCGTCGTCTCGTGACCCTGCCCCTGCGGAACCGTGCCGAGCGTCACCACGAGCTCGCCGAAGATGTCGAGCTTCACCGTCGCCGCCTCGTTGTTGCCGGAGAACTGCAGCTCCGGGTTGAGGAGCGTCGACTGGCCGAAGTTGTTCGTGCCCGAGTCGAGCGTCGAGCCGATCCCGATCCCGAGCAGCTTCCCGCGCGTCAAAGCCTCGGCGCGGCGCTCCTCGATCGTGTCGTAGCCGATCAGCTCGAGCGCGATGTCGAGGCAGCGCGCGTAGTCGCCGGAGTCGTAGACGCAGCCGTTCGGCGTCTCGTACGGCATCTGCTCGGTCTTGACGTAGTTGCGCTTGCGCATCTCGACCGGGTCGATCCCGAGCTCGGTGCCGACGATGTCGCAGATCCGCTCGGTCAGCCAGAGGTGCTGCATCCGCGAGTAGCCGCGGTTCGGCGAGACCGGCGCCTTGTTCGTCGTCACCTGGGTGAAGTCGACGCGGATGTTCCGCCACGCGTAGCAGCCGGGCGTCACCTGCGCCCAGATGATGCAGCCGAGCGGCTCGTAGCGCGGAAAGGCGCCGCAGTCGTCGAGCGCCTTGACGTTGAAGCCGAGCATCGTCCCGTCGTCCTTGACCGCGACCTCGACGTCGTGGAACCAGCGCTCGTTGCCGTGTGCGTTCGCCGTGTGCTGGTCGGTGCGCCACTCGGTCCAGTTGACGGGCCGGTTCAGCTTCCGCGAGAGCAGGCAGAGCGTCACGTAGTACGGGTGGAGGCAGATCTTGTTGCCGAAGCCGCCGCCGATGTCCTTCGTGATGAAGCGGAGCTTGTCGATCCCGGTGCGGAGCGCGGGCGCCATCCAGATCGCACCGACCCCGGGCATCTGGTGGTTGCAGTGGAGCGTCCACTGGCCCGTCGCCTTCTCGTACTCGACGAGCGCGCCCGAGCACTCGAGCGGGGTCGAGCTGAAGCGGTGGAAGTGGAGCTCCTCGATCGTGACGATCCGGTGGGCCTCCGCCTTCGCCCCCTCCCAGTCGCCCCAGTCGAAGACGCCGCTCCAGACGGTGTTCGTGCCGGCGTCGTCGTGCATGACCGTCTCGTCCTTGACCGCCTCGCGCGCGTCGACGAGCACGTCGAGCGGCTCGTACTCGACCTCGACGAGCTCGGCGGCGTCGCGCGCCAGCTCGCGCGTCGCGGCGCAGACGGCCGCGACCGGCTCGCCCATGAAGCGCACCTTGCCGACGGCGAGCGCGTAGTCCTTGATCTCGTTCCCAGGCGCGGTCGACATCTCGAAGAACGGATCGGTCTGGATCGCCACCTCGTCGCCGGTGAGCGTGCCGTAGACGCCGTCGAGCGCGAGCGCCGCGGCGACGTCGATCGAGACGATCTTCGCGTGCGCGTGCGGCGAGCGGACGAAGTGGACGTAGCCCATCCCGTGCCGGCGCACGTCGTCGAAGAAGATCCCCTGGCCCTGGACGAGCCGCCGGTCCTCCTTGCGCGGGATCGACTGGCCGACGTGGCCCTTCTGCAGCTCGACGGGGGCGGTGCCGGTCTCTGTCGTGCTCATGCCTGCTCCCCCACCGAGGTGATCGCCTCGACGATGTTGACGTAGCCCGTGCAGCGGCAGATGTTGCCCTGGATCGCCGTGCGCGCCTCCTCCTCGGTCGGCCGCGGGTTCTGCTCCAGCAGCGCCGAGGCGCTCATCAGCATCCCCGGCGTGCAGTAGCCGCACTGGAGCGCGTGATGGGACGAGAAGGACTGCTGCAGCGGGCTCAGCTCGCCGTCGTCCGGCGCCAGTCCCTCGACCGTCCTCACCTTCGCGCCGTCGGCCTGGACCGCGAGGAGCATGCAGCTCTTGACCGCCTGTCCGTCGAGGTGAACCGTGCAGGCGCCGCAGTTGCCGGTGTCGCAGCCGATGTGGGTGCCGGTGAGCTCCAGCTCGTCGCGGATGAAATGGACGAGCAGGCGGCGCGCGTCGACGTCGCGCTCGTAGACGTCGCCGTTGACGTCGACCGAGATCGCCATGCTCCTCGACGGCTCCACGGTCACCTCCCCCGTTCCTGCGCCTGCGCGACGGCCCGAAGGGCGCAGACGCCGGCGAGGTGGCGTCGGTAGTCCGCGGAGGCGTGGACGTCGGCGGGCGGATCGAGGTTCGCCGCCTCGACGGCCTGCCGGACGCTGTCCGCGTCGCTGCCGTCGGGGGCCAACAGGACGGGGACGGCGTCGACGCAGCCGAGCGCGATCCGAACGGAGTCGCCCGAGATGCAGGCCGCGGCGTTGGCGATGCACGTGCCGTCGCGCCCGATCGTGATCGACGCGAAGCCGTCGGCTGCGTTCGCAGCCGCGGGCACGGAGACGGAGAGGAGCAGCTCGCCCTCGCCGACGACGGTCATGTAGACGCCGAGGAAGAACTCGTCGGCCGACACGGTCCGCTCGCCGCCCTCGCCGCGGATCGTCATCTAGGCACCGAGCGCCACGAGCAGCGGCGGCAGGTGGTTCGTCGGGTCGTTCGAGCAGATGTTGCCGCCGATCGTGCCGCGGTTGCGCACCTGCACGTCGGCGATCTGCGCCGCCACCTCGGCCAGGATAGGCCTGGAGACATCCACCTCCGAGGAGGCCATGATCTGGGCGTAGGTCGCCATCGCGCCGAGCTGCAGGGTGTCGCCGCTGACCGAG
>JANPKC010000184.1:0-13268 GCA_031425855.1 Actinomycetes bacterium
CTGCCGCGACCGTGTCCCCAACGCTGTGACGGAGACCAGGCTACGCGTCGTCATCGCCGACGACACGCGCGAGTATCGGCTGCTTCTCCGCGTCATCCTCGAGCAGGACGGCCGCTTCGAGATCGTCGGCGAAGCGGCGGACGGCGAAGAAGCCGTCGCGGTCGCGTCGGCCGAGCTTCCCGATGCTGTCGTGCTCGATCTCGCGATGCCCGTGATGGACGGGCTGCAGGCGATCCCCGGGATCAGGGCCGGTGCTCCCGACGCGGCGATCGTCGTCCTTTCCGGCTTCGCCCGCGGCCGGCTCGACCACCAGGCGCTCGCCCTCGGCGCGAGCGCTTACGTGGAGAAGGGCGACGCGTTCGCCCGAATCGTGGCCACGCTGCTCGACGCGGTGCGTGCGGGCGCTCCGGCCTAGCGGCCGCAGGAGCAGATCGCGCCGCCGAGCTCGCGCCGCTCGAACAGGCGGCCGCAGCGCGGGCACTCGGCCGGGATCACCCGGGCACGCATGAAGAGCGCCTTCATCAGCACGACCCAGAGGACGGCGTAGCCGACGATCATCTGCGCGTTCATGCTCATACTTCGGGATATCGGCATGCGGGTGGACGACTGATGACGCAGACGGGTGATTTGGGCCACCGGCTGGCGGTTGCGCGCGGCGACGAGCCCGCCGACCTCGTCGTTCGCGGCGGCCGCGTCCTCAGCGTCTTCACGCGCGAATGGCTCGACGTCGACGTGGCGATCTGCGACGGCGTCGTCGCCGGCCTCGGCTCGTACGAGGGCGCCGAGACGCTCGACGCGGACGGCGCCTACGTGGTCCCGGGCTTCATCGACGCGCACGTCCATCTGGAGACGCCGAAGCTGCTCCCGTCCGAGTTCGCGCGGCTGGTGCTCCCGCTCGGCACGACGGCGGTCGTGGCCGACCCGCACGAGATCGCGAACGTGCTCGGCACCGACGGCGTCCACTGGCTGATCGACGTCTGCGGCGACCTCCCGCTCGAGGTCTTCTTCATGGCGTCGTCGTGCGTGCCGGCCTCACAGTTCGAGTCGCCGCGGCGGCCGTTCACGCCCGGCGACCTCGAGAGCCTGCTGCGGCGGACGCGCGTGATCGGGCTCGCCGGGGTGATGAACTTCCCGGGCGTGATCGCCGGGGCGGAGAGCGAGCTGGCGAAGCTTGCCGTCGCGCGCGGTCACCACGTCGACGGGCACGCCCCCGGGGTGCTCGGACGCGACCTGCAGGCCTATGCGGCCGCGGGGATCCGCTCCGACCACGAGGCGTACACGGCCGAGGAGGGGCGCCAGCGGCTTCGCGCCGGCATGTGGCTGCTGATCCGGGAGGCGTCGGCGGCGAGGAACCTGCACGCGCTGGCACCGCTCGTCGCCGAGTTCGGCCCGACTCGAATGGCCTTCTGCACCGACGATCGCGAGCCGGAGCACATCGCCGAGGACGGGCACATCAACGCGATCGTCCGCGACGCGGTCTCGTACGGCGTCTCACCCGAGGACGCGCTCGTGATGGGGTCGCACCACCCGGCGCTGTGGCACGGGCTCCGCGACCTGGGAGCGATCGCGCCCGGCTACCAGGCAGACATCCTGCTGCTTCCCGACCTCGAGCGCTTCGTCCCCGAGATCGTGCTCAAGCGGGGCCGCGCCGTCGGCGAGATCGCGCCGACGCCCGTGCCGGAGTGGGTGACGCAGAGCGTTCGCGTGCGGCCGGTTTCGGCAAGCGACTTCACGGTGGCGTGGGAGGGAGGGCCGGCGCACGTGATCGGCCTCGTCCCGGGCCAGATCGTGACCGACTCGCTCGTCGAGGAACTGCCGTCGGGGGCGGCCGACCCGGAGCGCGATCTCGCCAAGATCGCGGTGATCGAGCGGCACCTCGGCACCGGACGGATCGGCCTCGGCTTCGTCAAGGGGTTCGGGCTCGCCCGCGGCGCCTTCGCCTCGACCTTCTCCCACGACGCCCACAACCTGGTCGTCGTCGGGATGAGCGACGAGGAGATGGCGCGTGCGGTCGAGCGGTTGGTCGAGCTCGGCGGCGGGCTGGTGGTCGTCGACGGAAACGAGGTCACCGCCGAGCTGCCGCTTCCGATCGCGGGCCTGATCTCGGACCGCTCGTTGGCCGCCGTGATCGAGGCGAGCGAGGCGACGGTGTCAGCCGTGCACGCGCTCGGCTCGCGGGTCGAGTCGCCGTTTCAGTCGCTTGCGTTTCTCGCGCTCTCGGTGATTCCGACGCTGAAGATCACCGACCGCGGCCTGGTCGACGTCGATCGCTTCGAGCTGGTGCCGCTCAGCGCGGCGACGGCCGCGGCGCCGCATCTGGAGGAGTCGAGCCGGTAGGCGGGGGGGACGCGCGGGGTCTAGCGGACGGTGATCTGCTGCACCATCTTCGCCGGGTGCAGAGAGCAGAAGAGCCGGTAGGTGCCCGCCTTCGTGAAGCGGTGCCTGAAGGTGCCGGTCTGCGTCCAAGGAGCCGAGAAGCCGATCGGGCCCCCGACGACGGTGACGTCGTGCCGCACCGAGCCGCGGAAATTCCAGGTGAACGTCGTGCCCCGCTCGAGCAGGACGCGCTCGGCGCCATAGCGGTAGTCGCCGACCCAGGTCGACTTCGCCTTCGACACCGGCCCGGTGGGTGCTCGCGGGAGCGGCATCGAGAAGGCGGGCGGTGCCGAGGGCCGGCCGAGGTCGACGTCCAGCGCCGGCGTCGCGCCGCAGCCGCTCACCGAGCCCGGCGCGAGGAAGAGGAGCATGATCCCCATCGCGCGGGTGTGCGGCGCCGAGTTGTCGTAGACGGCGTTCAGGCGCAGCCTGTCGCCCTTCGCGACGGCGATCCCCTCAGTCGTCCGGAACGCCGACATCTTCGTCGGGCCCGGCTCGTGCAGCAGCGGCTTCGGCTTCGGGCCGCCCCAGGTGGGACGGGACTCGAACAGAGCCGCGCCGCAGGTCGCGTTCCGCAGCTCGAGCCGGACGCCGCCGCCATGGAGATGGCCTCCGCCGGAGACGAGCCGCCCGCTCTCGGGCATCGTGAAGCTCGCGCTCTTCGTGAAGGTCGAGAAGCGCTTGCCGCCGCCGGGGACGTCGAAGACCGGGTCCGGGCCGGTGCAGTTCCGCACGTCGAGCCAGATCGGCTTCACGGGCGTCAGCGCCTCGCCGGTGACGTAGCGCACCGTGTAGCGGATGAACCCGTTCAGCCGCTGCGGCTTGTGGTTCATCAGCATGTAGAGGAGGCCCCAGCGGTCCGTCGCCTTGTTCGCATAGCCGTAACCGCGGGGCAGCGACAGCGCGAGCCGCTCCTCGCCCTCGGCGAAGAAGCGCTCGGCGGCGCCGCCGCAGGTGTAGTCCGGCGTGCCGATCTTCGCGAAGACGATGTGGTGCAGCATCACCTTGTCGCGCCCCTGCACGCGGCCCTGCGCGTCGACGACCTCGGCCGCCATCCCGACGACGTAGCCGTCGACACTCGGGGACTCGGCGAGCATGGGCTGCTGGGCGACGCCGTAGCCGTCGACCGAGATCGCCGGGGTCGTGAACGTCAGCGTCCGCTCCTCCGCATGGGCGAGCGCGGGCAGCGCGAGCGCGGCGGCGAGAGCGGTGAGCAGGACGCGCGAGATCCGGGCCATCGGGCAACTGTAGCTCCGGAACGGCGGGGGTACACTGCGGGTGTGAGCTGGCCCTGGATCGTCCTGCTGGTTCTCGCTGCGGCAGTGGTGGTCGGGGCCGAGTGGTCCCGGGTCGGCCGGCTCGTGGGCGCGGACGCACGGAGGCAGCGCGAGCGAAGCAGGCGCAAGGCGAGCTTCAAGGTGATTCGCTCCGAGGAGGAGGAGTTCGCCGAGAGCGTCCAGCGCGACCTCGCCGACCTCCCGACGATCGAGGAGAAGGACCGGCGCAGCTAGCGGCGGACGACGAACGTCGTCTGCATGATGCGCGTGTTCGGCAGGATCCGCCCGACGTTCTCCATGTTGCGCGTCTCCTGGTAGTCGGAGAGCTGGAGCCGCAGGGCGTGGCGCCCGGCCCGGAGGCCGGTCGTGTCGATCGAGACTCTGCCGGCGGCAAAGCTCGCGCGACGCTCCTCGCCGTCGATCCGGGCGACGAGCGAGGCGGGATCGACGCTCGAGCCGGAGTCCGAGGCGGCGACGAGGAGCCGGCCGCCGCGCTTCACGCTCCGGGTCCGCAGCGCGGCATTCGGCGGGGTGACGTCGTTGAGCCAGTAGCGGAACGTGAACGCGCCGGCCCGCGCGGCCGAGGGGCTGTCGAAGACGATGTCGTACGCGCCCGCCGCGGGCAGGATCGTCCCGGCCGCGAGCACCAGATCGCCGAACGTCCGCAGGTACGGGTTGAGGTTGAACGGCAGCGCCGCGTAGCCGGTCAGCCGCCGCTCGTCGCCGGCGCGGACGATCCGCGGCTCGACCCGGACGCCCCGCGCCCGGCTCGTGACGACGACGCCGAAGTTCGCCGCCGGCCGGGCGAGCGTGACACGGAAGACACGCTCCGGCCCGGGGAGCGTCGCCGCGAAGCCGAACCCGACCGGGCTCTCGGGGTAGCGATAGCGCGCCACCCGTGAGCTGCCGCCCCGTGTGGTCGACTTGTACATCCCGGGCTTTCGTAGCACCGTTCGCTTCGAGCCGCCGAGCGCCGGCGAGCCGGTGCCGAACCAGTAGGGGATGCGGAGGCGCTCGATCCCGCGCGTGAGCACCACGTACCCCGTCGCCTCGGCATCGGTCGCCTGGGTCGTCCGCACAGTCACGTCGAGCCTGCCCGGGACGGTCACCGCGGGCGGGGCGACGATGGCCGCACCCGCGGGCCGGTTCTGCGCCTCCACCGAAACGGTCCAGGGGCCGGCGCCGCCGAGGCCCGAGTCCGTCAGCTCGACCGACCGAGTGAGTGACGAGTTGGATCCGAGCAGGCCGAACGCGAAGGCGACGGGGCTCGAGAAGATCGGCGTCGCGTCGGCGCGGGGGAGGTTGACCACGCCGCCGCCGCCGCGGAGCGAGGGAGTCTCCTCCGACTTGAGCTCGTTCGTGAAGACCGGGTCCCCGGTGAGCGCGAGCGCCGACTTCACCTGCGCCGGCGTCCAGGACGGGTGGCGCTGGAGCAGGAGCGCGGCGGCTCCGGCGACGTGCGGGGCGGCCATGCTCGTCCCGGAGAGCGTCGCGTAGGCGCTCCGCGGCGCCGCCGAGAAGATGCCGACCCCGGGCGCCGACACGTCCGGCTTCAGCTGGAGCGAGAGCGGCGTCGGCCCGCTCGAGGAGAACGACGCGACGATGTCGTCCCCGCCGCTCCGCGTTGTCGAGACGGCGCCGACCGTGATCGCCTCGGGCGTGGCTGCCGGCGAGCCCACCGACCCTCGGCCGAACTCGTCGAAGTCGTTGCCGGCGGACACCACCGGCACGACCCCGGCGCGGGCGGCGGCGCCGAGCGCCTTGACGACGATGTCCCGCGACGGCTCGATCTCGGGCTCGCCGAGCGACATGTTGATCACGTCCATCCCGTCGGCGACCGCAGCCTCGATCGCGGCGACGAGCTCCGGGGAGTTGCCGTCGAGGCCGACATCGGCGTCGGTCGGGATCGTCAGGGCCTTGTAGTTGCCGAGGTAGGCGCGGGGCGCGACGCCCGAGATGCGGGCGCCCTCGGCGAGCGTGTTCGCATTCCCGGCCGCGATCCCGGCGACGTGGGTGCCGTGCGACGAGAACTCGGGGTCGAAAGGCTTCGACGCGTGCTTCCAGGCCGGGCGGGCCGGCGGGAAGGCGCGTGCGACGATCACCTTCGCGTTCGTGTACGCGGTCTGCCCCTTCGGGTAGCCGGCGGGCATCGTGTACCCGGCCGGTGAGAAGAACGGGTGCGTCTGGTCGATCCCCTCGTCGATGATCGCGATCTTCAGCCCCTGGCCCGCGTTCGCGAGCCCAGGCCCCCAGAGCGCCGGCGCGCCGATCTGCTGCGGGCTCCGGTCGAGCTGGGTGCGGTAGCGGACGCTCGGATAGACGGTCTCGACGCCCGGGAGCGACGCCAGCCGTCCGAGCTGCGAGCGTGGGATGACGACGGCCATCCCGTTGGCGACGAGCCGGTAGCGCCAGCGGATCTGCGCGCCCGGCAGCGAGGTCTCGATGCGCCGCGCGACGCTCGCCTGCGTGCCCGCCATCGTGCGCGCCTGGAGCTGCCGGCCGGCGGCCCAGCGCGTCGTCGCGAGCGGCTTCTGCGAGAGCGAGACGACGACCTCGACCAGTTCGCCCGCGGGTGCCTGCCGCTCGGCGCGCGCCGTTCCCGTCGCGAGCACGAGCAGGCCGAGAACGCCGATGGTGAGACCCCGCCGCACGCGCGTCATGGTAGGTGAGACGTCTTAAGGCGGTGTTACGGCTGTGCCCTCGAGGCTGGCTACACTGACGCTCCGCGCGGATGTGGCGGAATTGGTAGACGCGCACGGTTCAGGTCCGTGTGCCCTTCGGGGCGTGGAGGTTCAAGTCCTCTCATCCGCATCGTCAGAGCGAGGTTGACGCCCCTTCGGCCCGCATGAGAACGTCTCCCATGGCTGACGGCTCCAGGGCGTATGCGCTCGGCCCAGGCGAGGGGCGAGTGATCGACCTGGGCGACTTCGGCATGACCGTGAAGGCCGACGCGGCCGAGACGGCGGGTGTCGTCTCCGTGCTGGAGGCCGAGGAGCCACCCGGCTTCGGGCCGCCGATCCACGTGCATCACGACTGCGCCGAGGCGTTCTACGTGCTCGAGGGCGAGTACGTGATGTTCCTCGAGGACGAGGAGATCGTCTGCCCCGCCGGGTCGTTCATCTTCATCCCGCAAGGCGCCCGCCACGGCTTTCGGGTCGGGGACGCGCCGAGCCGGAAGCTGAACTTCTACTTTCCCGCCGCGATGATGGGGTACTTCGACGACCTCACGGCTGCACTCCGCCGTGACGACGTCGACGACGCCGGGTTGGCCGAGATCGCGGTGCGGCACGGAATGGAGATCGTCGGTCCGCCGTCGGAGCGCTACGTGTGACCGACCTCGGGTCACCTGCCGGACAGGTCTAGGGCGGACCGTCGAGCGCGTCGCCCCAGGCGGCACGTTTCGCTTGCCTGTAGAGCGCACCCTGCTTGCGGCTGACCGTGCGCTCGTGGACTCCGTCGGGCTCGCAGGTGACGAGGTTGACGTGGCCGGAGCGGACCTGCGGCTGGCGGATGATCCGCGCGGACGCCTGCTCGACCGGCTCCCGGGTCAGCACGGCATAGGAGAGCTTCTCGTCCTCGTAGCCGAGCTCGACGCCCTTCGCGCGCCGGTGCAGCTTCGAGCGCGGGAGCCGGACGGCGAAGTGGCACCAGTCGTCATCCGGCAGCGGGCAGGGGAGATCGTGCGGGCAGGGCGCCACCGTCCGCCCGCCCGCGGCGATCACCGCGGCCCGGGCGGCGAGCACCCGGCGGTAGCCAGCCGGCGTGCCCGGTTCGACGAATGCGACCGTGCCGGCGGTCTGCTCCCAGAGGCCGAGCGCGGCGCCGGCAACGTCGTCGAGCTCGCCGAGCAGGTAGGAAGCGATGACGAGGTCAGCCGGGCCGCGGGCGCTCGAGACGTCCCCCTCTTTCCAGCTCGCCTCCGGCAGGAGCTCGCGGCCCGCGGCGATCATCGCCGGCTCGATCTCGTCGTGAGACATCTCGACCCCCGACGGCCTCTGCGCGTCCGCCGCCCAGGGCGCCTCGCCTGGGCCGGCACCGACGTCGAGCACCGACCGCGGCTCCCAGCCGCGCCGCCGCAACGCCACCTGCCGGAAGACGGCGGCCGCTGCCGCGAACGTGGCGGGTGCGCGGTAGGCGAGATAGGCGGCGACCTGTGCCGGTGTGCGCGCGGCACGCGCTCGCTCGTCACTGCGATAGCTGGCGGAGAGCCGCTCCACGTCGCCGGTCGCCGCGCCGCCCGCCCGGGCGACGAGCCGCTCGATCGCGTCCCGGAGCTCCGGCGGGAGCGCGTTCAGGAGGAGAGGACGGCCAGGACGTCGTCGGCGTGGGTGTCCGGCTTCACCTTCCGCAGCTCCTTCGCGATGTTGCCGTCGGCGTCGATCACGAACGTCGAGCGCTCGACTCCCATGTAGGTCTTCCCGTACATGCTCTTCTCGACCCAGACGCCGTAGTTCTCGGCGGTGGCGTGGTCGGTGTCGGCGAGGAGCGCGAACGGCAGGTCGTACTTCTCCTTGAACTTCACGTGGGAGCGCTCGTCGTCGGGGCTGACGCCGAGCACCACCGCGCCTGCGCGCTCGAACTCGCCCCAGGCGTCGCGAATCCCGCAGGCCTGGGCGGCGCAGCCGGGCGTGTCGTCCTTGGGGTAGAAGTAGAGGACGACCGGCGTGCCGCGCAGGTCGCCGAGCTTCACGGTCTCGCCGCTGTCGCTCGCGAGCTGGAAGTCGGGTGCCGGCTTCCCTTCCTGGATCACTACACGCTCCTTTCGCTTCGTTGACGGAAGCGTAATCGGGGCTTCACGACTCGGGCGTAGCGTCGCGGGCGTGAAGCGTGTCCTCGTCGTCGCCTGCATCGTCCTCGCGCTTCCCGCCGCGGGAGGAGCGGCCGCGCCGGGCGACCGCCTGCTCTTCACGCAGCACGCACCGTTGCCCCGCCATGTGAGCACCTTCTTCGTGTGCGCCTCCGCGCCCGACGGGATCCGCCCCGTACGCGTCGTCGAGATGCTCTCGCTCTGGCACGCCGGTTTCGCCGTCTCCGACGACGGCTCCCGGGTCGCGTGGTCGAACGGCAGCCACCTGCACGTCGCCGCCGTCGAGGGAACGAGCAGTGTGCGGGTCGGATTCGGCTCGCAGCCGGTATGGACGCCCGACGGGACGCACATCGTCTACACCGGGCCAAGAGGCCTGCAGATGATCCGGCCGGACGGCTCCGGCGAGACCGTGCTCGCGACGTCGGGTGCCTGGCCGGCCGTGTCCCCGGACGGCCGCGCCGTCGCGTTCGTGCGCGGCGAGCACCTCATCCTGCTCGACACCTCGGGCGGCGCCGAGCGGACCGTACTCAGCCGGCCCGGGATCGCCGCGCCAGACTGGGCGCCCGACGGCAGCAGGATCGTCTTCACGATCGCCGGGGCGGTGCACTCGATCGCGCCCGATGGGACTGGCATGAGGGCGCTCACGAACGGCAGCGGGGACAGCGAGCCCGCGTATTCGCCCGCCGGGACGCACATCGCGTTCGAGCGCGGCGACGACATCTGGCTGATGACGGCGTCCGGCGGCGACCCGGTCAACGTGACCCACAGCCCGTTGCCGGAGGGCGCTCCGGACTGGCAGGCCGCGACCGCGGCGAAGCAGGCGGGTACCGACCGGCCGTGCGTGATCTTCGGCACAGAGGGCGACGACCACCTCGTCGGCAGCGAGTACGGAGACTTCATCTACGACCTCGGCGGCGACGACACGGTCCGAGGCCTCGGCGGGGACGACCACCTGTTCGACGGGCCCGGCGACGATCGGATCGACGGCGGCGACGGGCGCGACGCCATCGTCCTCGCCTCCGGCTCGAACGTCGTCCACGGAGGCGACGGGAACGACTCGATCTACGGCTCGGGCCTGTATCAGTGCTGCGTCCTGTCTCCGCAGGGCAGCAGCTGTACGGGGACGACGGCGACGACTACCTGACGGGTGGCGACGCGGGCGACCGGATCGTCGGCGGCACGGGCCGCGACGTGCTGAACGGCCTTCGCGGGCCGGACGTCCTCGTCGGTGGTCCCGGGAGTGACCGGCTCGTCGGGAACCGGGGTGACGACTCGCTGGACGGCGGCGGCGGGAACGACGTTCTCCAGGGCGGGCTCACCAGCGGTCGGCCGTTCTTCTACGACGGGTACGACCTGCTCGTCGGCGGCCCGGGCGACGACCGGCTCGACGGCGGCTGGCAGAAAGACCGACTCTTCGGCGGGCTCGGGAACGACCGTCTCTCCGGCGGCCCGAACGCCGACCACCTCGTCGGGGACGCGGGCCTCGACGTCTTCCTGGGCGACACCGGCGACGACCTCTTGCTGGCGCGTGACGGCGAGCGTGACATCGTCTGGGGCGGAGCCGGAACAGATCGTGCCCGCCTCGACCGCGTCGACGGCCGCCGCCAGGTCGAACGCCTGTTGCGCTGACGCGCGTGACTTCGTGCGCAGGCCGTACTACGATCGGCCGACTGCGGCATTACGGGGGAAGGGGTCATCTCACATGCGCTTTTCGTTCCGCCGGCTCACGGTCGCCGTCGCGTTGACGGCCGCTCTCGCGCTCCCGGCTTCTGCGTCGGCCTGGGAGTACCTCGTCACCAACGGTCGGCCGGGGCAGGTCTGGATGCCCCCGGTCTACCCGTTCGAGGACGGGCGGTACACGACGTACGGACCGTTCCTGATGTTCACCACGTTCGACGGCGCCTACGTCTACCGGAGCCCTGCCACGAGCGGTGAGCAGCTCGTCACGGGCATCTACCTCGTTCAGCGCTGGAACGGAACGGGGTGGTACGTCGCCTCGCGTCAGAACACGCCCATGTACACGATCGGCGCGGGCCAGCAGGGTGTGTACCTGCCCCGGCTCTGGCGGTCTCCAGGTGGGAACACGCTCTACAACCGCGGCCAGTTCCGCGTGCAGCTTCTTGTCGCCTGGAGCGGCAACGGCGCCGGGCTCGGCAGCACGATCCTTTCCCCGAGCCAGGTCGGCGATCTTCGTTGCCGCTCGATGGTTCGCCCGTGCCAGGCGACCGCCCGCTGGGTCCGCCTCGGCCGCACATACGCGACCGGAGGCGGGTGGTAGCGGCCAGCTAGGGTGGGCGCGCGATGCTGAGCGCCCACGGGATCCTGGCCTTCTTCGTGGTCGGGGTCCCGGCAGCCGCCGCCCTCGCAGGAGGGCTCGTCTACTGGCGCCGGCGCGGCGTGGGCCGCTGGCTCGCGAACCTGCTCGCGCTGGCGCAGACGCTGCTCGTCGCGCAGGTCGCGCTTGGGCTGCTGCTCCTCTCCGACGACCGCCGCGCGGTGGACGAGCTCCACTACGCCTACGGGTCGCTCTCGCTCGCGGCGATCCTCGCCCCCTGGATGTACGCGCCGGCCGAGGGGCCGAGGCGGCTGCTCTGGTTCGCCGGCACCTCGTTCCTCGCCGCTGCGCTCGCCGTTCGAGCGATGATGACGGGATCGTGAAGCGCTTCTTCACCGAGATGAACTCGACCCTGCGCGGGTTCCTGATCATCGCGCTGATCGCGCTGGTCGTCGTCGTGCTCTCGCTCCAGTCGGTGCTCGCGACCGTCGGGGGCCTGCTCCGAATCGGCTTCTTCCTCGCGATCGCGTTCTTCCTCTTCCTGCTCTGGCGCGAGAAGCGCGGCGACATCGAGACGTGGCAGGACCGGAGCCGGAACGTCTTCTACGCTGCGATCGTGCTCGCGGTCGTCGACATCGGCGCGATCATCGGCCTCGGCGCGTCCGGGCCGGATGCGCTCGCGTTCTTCCTCGTCCTCGCCGCCTGCGCCTACGCGGTCTTCCGCATCTGGCGCAACGAGCACACCTACAGCTAGCTCGCCAGCGCGGCGAGCAACTTCTGGCCGTCCGAGACCACAGGGCCTCCGGACGCGGCCAGCGGCGCCGGCTCGTCGGCCCACGCGGCATCCGGTCCGAAGACGTAGTAGACGTCGTAGACGAGCCCGGAGAAGCCGAGGCCGCCGAGGTCGGAGTCGGCGAAATAGGTGCCGGTGATCCCCTCGCCGTCCCAGTACTGCGTCACGCGCGGGTCGGCCAGCGTCGACTCGTCGATCGTGTCCCGTGCGTCGGTGGAGCGCTGGTTCAGCCAGACGACGTAGAGGCGCACGTCCTGCGAAAGCTCGCCGTCGAGGATGTTCTCCCGCACCCAACGGGCGCCGGCGAGGCACGTGCCTCAGGTGGGCGAGAGGAGGACGATCGCGCGCGTCGTGCCCGCGTCCGCTTCGAAGTCGGCGCGGAGGTCGAGCACGTTCGTTAGCTCTTTGACGCCGTCGGTCGGCGCCGCGGACTTGTCGTCGCCGCCGCAGCCGCCGAGCGCCAGGACGAGCAGGAAGAGAGCGGCTCTAGGCACGAACCTGGGCCGAGGCGCCGTCGAGCGCGTCGAGAGCGGCCCGGATCGTCATCCCCTCGCCGACGAAGATCGGCGTGTCGCGCTCGGTGTACGCGGACGCCTCGCTCTCGCGCAGGGTCAGCATCAGGTGCATGAAGTCGGACGGCTCGTCGCACTCGAACGCGGTCATGAACTCCTGGTCGTCGATCCCGAACGAGTACGTCGTGTGGTTGTGGATCGTCTCGAACTCGCGCCCGACGCGGATGTGCTCGTCCATCGCGCGCTGCCGGTCGTCGAGCGAGAGCGCGTACCACGGCCGTACCTTCACGAACGGGTAGACGACGAGGTAGGGCGAGCCTTTCGGGATGATCTTGCGGGGGCGGCGCGCCTGCGTGTAGGGGGAGGCCTTCGTCGTCGCGAGGTAGTTGAACGGCGTCTCCAGCCAGCCGGCGAGCGGCGTCCCGTTCAGCTGCGCGCCGAGCTCGCCGAGGTCGGCGTAGCGCTCGGTGATCTTCCAGAGGAAGAAGTCGACGTCCGGGCGGACGCCGGTCGTCGAGTAGGCGTGCAGGTGCTCGAACCGGTCGCTCCAGCTCTCGACCACCTCGGCGAAGGTGTCCTTCATCGCCGCCCGCTCCTCGACCGGCAGCCGCCGCCAGGCGGGGTCGGCCTTGAAGAAGGTGTAGGCGACGTACTGGCCGCTCTGGGTGTCAGCGCTCACGGGCACATCGTACGTTCCATAGCCTCCCGGACCGGCTCGAGACTGGCCTTCGGCGAGCCGTCGACGTAGTACACCCCCGACTGGAACCCGGTCAGCGCCGGCTCGTCGTGGGAGTGGAAGAGGAGCAGGCCGGCGACGTTCTCCTGGCAGGCCGCGAGCTCGATCGCGCGTCGGTAGAAACTGGCCTGCGTCGCCTCGTCGACCGGCTTCCCGGGCTCCTCGCCCTCGTAGAGCGCCGCTTTCCCCGGCGGGACCCGTGTCTCGACGCCGAGCTCGCTGTAGAGCACGGGCAGGCCGGGGCCGAACGCCTCGTCCAGCAGCGGCCGCAGCTTCTCTTCGTAGTCGGCCATCAGGATCGAGCTCGACCTCGGGTCGGTGGGCCGGTCGGGCGGGGCGCTCGAGCTGAGCGGGTAGGGGTGGAACGCGAACCCGTCGAGCGGCGGACGGGCGCGGCCGCTGGCGCGGTAGGCCGCTCCGAGGTCCTGGATGAACGCCGTCGGGGAGTGCGTGTCGCGGCCCGTGCCGGGCCGGTCGATCCCGCGCGGGGCG
>JANPKC010000185.1:0-4914 GCA_031425855.1 Actinomycetes bacterium
CGCTGCTGATCCTCGGCATCCTGATCGGCTCGCTCGCGAACCGCCTCGGAATGAACGACCTCGACGCCCAGCGGCTCCTCGAGCTCGCGCACGAAGGCGTCTGGACACTCGACCGCGAGGGCCGGACGACCTTTGCCAATCCCCGGATCGCCGACCTGCTCGGAACGACGCAGGCGGAGCTACTCCGGTCGCCGGCGTCGCGATGGCTCGCCCCCGGCGATCCCTTCATGCATCGCTTTGCCGAGCTGCGCGAAGGGATGGCCGAGGAGTTCGAGGCGAGGCTCGTGCGGACTGACGGAACGGAGCTGTGGGCCGCCGTCGCCGCCGCGACGATCACGGACCGCCGCGGCCGGCCGCGCGGGTCGCTGGCGCTCCTCGCCGACGTAAGCGAGCGGCGCCGGGCCGAGGAGGAGTTGCGCAGGAGCGAGGCAGGGCTCGCGGAGGCGCAGCGGATCGCGCACGTCGGCAGCTGGGAGTGGGACGTGCGCGCCGACCAGATCACCTGGTCGGCCGAGCTGCACCGCATCTACGGCGTCGATCCCGCCACGTTCGACCCGACCTACGAGGCCTACCTCGAGCGCGTCCATCCGGACGACCGCGAGCGCGTGGCCGGAATCGTGCGGGCGGCATTCGAGACGCACGAGCCCTTCGCCTTCGCGCACCGGGCCCTTCGACCCGACGGAACGGTTCGCATCATCGACTCCCGCGGCGACGTCCTGGTCGAGGACGGCGAGATCGTCCGGATGGCCGGGACTGCGCACGATGTCACCGAGCGCGCCGAGGTCGAGGAGAAGCTCGCCGTCTCCGCAGAGCTGCGCCGCCGCGCCGTCGAGCTGAACGACACGGTCGTGCAGAGGCTCGCCGTCGCGCACTACCGGCTCGGAGACGACGGCTCGGAGGCCGCGATCGCACTCGGCGCGGCCCTCGCCGGAGCGAAGGAGCTCGTCCGGGACCTGCTCGGGGACGAGCAGCCCGTGCCGGGGTCGCTCCGGCGCGAATCGCCCGCCGGCGGCACTTTTACCCCTTTCGAGCAGTAATGCTCCGCGCCCTCTGCTAGAGTCCCGCCCTTCGAGCGCGACCCGGTATTCGATGACCCCCGTCCGGACGACAGCCCGAGGCTTGCTCCTCACCGTGATCGGACTCCTGCTCACCGCAGGAGCGGCGGCAGCGTCGCCTTCTGCGCAGGTGCCGCGCCTGGTCTTCCCGATCCTCGGCAGCGCGACCTACACGGACGACTTCGGCGACCCGCGCGGCCAGGGCGGCCACGAGGGGAACGACCTGATGGCGCCGCGCCGGGCGCTCGTCCTCGCCGCCGAGGCGGGCACCGTCAAGTTCCACACCACCTCGGCCCGCGCCGGCTGCATGCTCTACCTGAACGGCAAGAGCGGCACCGAGTACCTCTACATCCACCTCAACAACGACCTCACGGACGGGAACGACAACCAGGGCAGGTGCGTCCCGGGCGTTGCATACGCGAAGGGGTTGAAGGACGGCGCGAAGGTGGCGGCCGGCGCCGTGATCGCCTACAACGGCGACTCCGGCGACGCGAACGGGATCGATCCCCACCTCCACTTCGAGGTGCACCCGAACGGCGGCAGCGCGGCCAATCCGTTCCCGTACCTGAAGAAGGCGCGGCGGCTGCTCTTCGCGGCGCAGCCGGGCACGACGTTCACACTCGCATTGACCGGCAAGGTCGCGAACGCGGCCGGCGAGGATCTCCAGGTCACCGTCGACCAGGTCCGCCAGTGGCCAGGCGGCCGGAGGGTCAAGCAGGCCGGCCAGCAGGTCCCCGTGACGGTTCCGGATACCGCCACGATCGAGGGCATCGGCTCCGCGGCGGCGCTCTCGCCCTACCCGTCGCTCGAGCTGCTGACGCGCGGGTTGGCCGTGACGGTCTGGACGTCCCCGGCGAAGGTCACGTTCGCCGCGCTCGCCGGCGCGAAGGGCGCGCTCGCCGCGTCGCGTGTCGTCGTCAGGCCCTAGCCGGGCCCGCTAGGCGGGGATCTTCGCCTTCAGGAACTCGACGATCTCGCTCGTCGGCGCCCCCGGCGTGAAGACGGCTGCGACGCCCTTCCCCTTCAGCTCCTCGGCGTCGTCGTTCGGGATCGTGCCGCCGACGATCACGAGCACGTCGTCGACGCCGTTCTCCTTCAGCCCGTCGAGGATCCTCGGCACGAGCGTCATGTGCGCTCCGGAGAGGATCGAGATCCCGACGGCGTCCGCGTCTTCCTGGATCGCCGTCTCGACGATCTGCTCCGGCGTCTGGTGCAGGCCGGTGTAGATGACCTCCATTCCGGCGTCGCGGAGCGCCCTGGCGATGATCTTCGCGCCCCGGTCGTGACCGTCGAGACCGGGCTTGGCGATCACCACTCTGATCTTCGACGCCATGGCGTCGGCAGTATACGGCGGTGCGTCTGAAGGTCATCGGCTCCTCGCCCGCCTGGCCCAACCCCGGTGGGGCCTGCTCCGGCTACCTCGTCGAGGACCGCCTCCTGCTCGATTGCGGCCCCGGCGTGCTCGCGAAGCTGCGCGAGCGGGAGCCGTGGCCGACGGTCGAGGCGATCGCGATCACGCACCTCCACCTCGACCACTGGGGCGACCTCGTCCCGTGGGTCTGGGGCAGCCTCTTCGGCCCCGGAGAGCCGCTGCCGAAGCCACAGCTGTGGCTGCCGCCGGGGAGCCGTGAGCAGCTGCGGCCGGTCCTGCAGGTGCTCGGCAGCGAGGACATGCTCGACCGCGCCTTCGACGTCTCGGAGTACGAGTCTCGCGTCCCGTTCGCGGTCGCCGGGCTCGAGGTGACGGCCGTCCCGGTCGACCACTACGCGATCCAGGCGTTCGGTTTCCGCATCGAGGGCGACCGCGTGCTCGCCTACTCCGGCGACAGCGGCCCCTCGGACGCGCTCGCCGAGCTCGCCCGAGACGCCGACCTGCTCCTCTCCGAGGCGACGCTCGCGAACGGGGGCTACGACGGGCCCGAGCGCGGGCACCTCTCTGCCGCGGAGGCGGAGGAAGCCGCGGCCCACGCGCGCGCGCTCCGGGTGGTGCTCACGCACCGTCCCGTCGAGCGGGACTCGCCGCCCGGGGTCGAGCTTGCATACGACGGGCTCGAGCTCGAGTTCTAGAGCCGGCGCGAGACGTCGTAGGCGCGCTGCGCGCGCCGCGAACGGACACGCTCGACGACGACCAGCGTCGCGGGAACGAGCAGCGCAAGCGCGATCAGCCCGGCCGGGACCAGGAGCCAGACTGCGCCGAGGCTCGTCGACGCGCTCGGCGGCGGCGCAAGGTCGATCCGGAACGGCGAGCCGTCGGAGCGGTTCGGACGCGAGCCGCCGCCTCCACCACCGCGGGGAGACCACGAGTCGACCAGCCAGCGCCGCTTCGACCCCGACCCGACCGACCGCAGCGACAGGTTGAAGACCGCGGGCCGGACGGTCGCGCCCGGCCGCGGGAAGACGGCGACCTGGAGCCCGATCTCGTTCGCGTACGCGTAGTCGAACTTCCAGCGGGCGTCGTCGACCGGATACGGCACCACCGGGATGTCCCCGTCGCGCCACTCGGCGCGGGTGGTGGCGCCGCGGAGGTTCGGGCCGACGAGCTCGTACGCGCGCTCCGCGTGGTCGCGGCGCACCGCGGTCTCGACGAAGAGCGCCGCGGTCGCGATCACCGCGCGCCGCTCGGCGGGAGCCATCTCGATCGGGATCGGCGGCACGTAGACGTCCGCCTTCCCGTGCAGCGGCGTCTCGACGATCGTCGCCGTGTTCCAGAAGAAGATGCTCACGAGCGCAGCTGCGACGACGACCGCGAGCAGCAGGCCGACCTTGAGCGCGCGCCGGCGAAAGCGCGGCGACGACAGCCGGCCGGGCAAGTCAGTCGCGGGCGTTCGGAACGGCGGGCGCGGCGCGGGGAACCCAGTAGTTGACCCGCCACCGGTCGCCGGCCTTCTTCAGTCCGATGAAGAAGATCTGCGGCTTCACTCCGGCCGACTCCTTCGGCAGCAGCGCCACCTCCAGGATCGCCTCGTCCGGGTACGACTCGTCCACCTTGAAGGTCGCGGTCTCGATCGCCTTCGCCGGGTAGTAGACGACCGGGATGTTTCCCGTCAGCCACTCGCGCTTCGTCATGCCCTGACGGAGCTCCGGGTGGGCGAGGTCGTACGACTCGCCGAGATTCTCCCGCGCGACCGCGGTGAGGATGAAGCGGCCGGCGACGCGGCGCGCCTCCCTGTCGAGCGGCACCTGCTTGCGCGGCGTGAAGACCTGAGCGGGCTCGTTCGAGAGCGGCGTCTCCTGCGAGGTGCCGGTGTCGCCGAAATAGGCGACGGTGAACGCGACGACGCCCGCCGTCAGGATCAGGCCGGCGAGGAGAGAGGCTTGACGCTGCGTGCGCGCGCTCACGTCCACTTCGACGGACGGGCGTTTGTTCAGTTAGATGAAGGAGAGGTTAAGCCTGTTGAAACAGAGTCGTCAGAAGACCGGTGTCTCGCGCCACGTGCCCCAGACCTCGCGCCAGGCGTCGCACATCTCGCCCATCGTCACGTAGTCGCGGGCGGCGTCGAGGATCGCCGGCATCAGGTTGACGCCGTCGCGCGCGGAGGCTTCCTTGAGCGCCGACAACCGCTGCTCGACCTTCGCCGAGTCGCGGCGGCCCTTCAGCGCCGTCACGCGCGCGATCTGCTGCGCCTCGAGCGCGGCGTCGATCTTGAGGATCTCGAGCGGCGTCTCGTCCTCGAGCTGGTAGCGGTTGACGCCGACGACGACGCGCTCGCCACGCTCGACCTCCTCCTGATAGCGGAATGCCGAATCTGCTATCTCTCTTTGCGGAAAATTCTGTTTGATCGCCTCGACCATTCCCCCCAGCTTCTCGATCCTCTCGAAGTACTCGTACGCCTGCGCCTCGATCCGGTTCGTCAGCTCC
>JANPKC010000186.1:0-1791 GCA_031425855.1 Actinomycetes bacterium
GGCGCCGAGGACCACGAGACTGCGCGGCGCGTGCTCGAGGGCATCGTCCGGATCCTCGGCGAGACCGGCGCGGACCCCGCCTGACCCACGGGTCGCCGTTGAAGGGCTCTCGCAAAGCCCGGAACCGTCACCATTCTGTGATGGTCCGTCAGGGCCATGCTCCATGGCCCGAACGGGTCACGTGCCGATAGGTTGCGCCTATGACCGCGCAGGAAACGGCCCACGTCACCGCCGGCCGCGGCGAGCCCCTCGTCGTGCTGAGCACCTACCAGTAGCACTTCGGGGAGCTCCACGCCCTCAACGACATCGAGCTGACGGTGACGCGCGGCGAGGTCGTCGTCGTGATCGGGCCGTCAGGCTCCGGCAAGTCAACACTGTGCCGCACCATCAACCGGCTCGAGACCATCGACGGGGGCGACATCACCCTCGACGGCCAGCCGCTGCCCCAGGAGGGCAAGGCGCTCGCGGCCCTGCGCGCCGAGGTCGGCATGGTCTTCCAGAGCTTTAACCTCTTCGCCCACAAGACGATCCTCGAGAACGTCACCCTCGGCCCGATCAAGGTCCGCGGGATGAAGAAGGAGGCGGCCGAGACGAAGGCGCGCGAGCTCCTCGACCGCGTCGGCGTCGGCCACCAGGCGGAGAAGTACCCGGCTCAGCTCTCCGGCGGCCAGCAGCAGCGCGTCGCGATCGCCCGCGCCCTGGCGATGGAGCCGAAGGTGATGCTCTTCGACGAGCCGACCTCGGCCCTCGACCCCGAGATGATCAAGGAGGTCCTCGACGTCATGGTCGACCTCGCCCAGCAGGGCATGACGATGATCGTCGTCACCCACGAGATGGGCTTCGCTCGCGAGGTCGGCGACCGCGTCGTCTTCATGGACGAGGGCCGGATCGTCGAGGAGGGGCCGGCCCGCGAGCTGATCGAGAACCCGAAGAACGAGCGCACCCAGGCGTTCCTGAGCGCGATCCTCAGCTGATGCGCGACCACCTTTCTCTCCGCGTGCACAATGCGATCGCTCGGTGGCGGATCGCCGAGCTGCCGCGCCGCGAACCGAGGAGGCAGTCATAGCCGTAGAGCCGAAGGGAATCGACGCCGCGACGGTCGAGGAGTCGGACCGGCGCTTCGTCTTCCATCCGTTCACGCAGCTCGACAAGCACGAGCGCACCGGCTCGCCGAGCGTGATCGTCGAGGGCCGCGGCGCCCGGCTCACGGACATCCACGGCCGCTCCTATATCGACGCGATGGCCGGGCTCTGGTGCGTCAACGTCGGCTACGGACGTCGCGAGATCGCGGAGACGCTGCGCGTCCACGCCGAGCGGCTCGGCTACTACCACTCCTTCTCCTCGATGAGCACCGAGACGCCCGCGCTCCTCGCCGAGCGCCTGATCGGGCTCGCGCCGAAGGGGATGTCCAAGGTCTTCTACGGCTGTACGGGGTCGGACGCGAACGACACCCAGGTAAAGCTCGTCTGGTACTTCAACAACGTCCTCGGCCGGCCCGAGAGGAAGAAGATCATCGCCCGGCGGCGCGGCTACCACGGCGTCACGGTGATGGCGGCCGGCCTGACCGGGCTCCCCGGGATGCACGCGAACTTCGACCTGCCGCTGCCGATGATCCGGCACACGACGCCGCCCCACCGGCTCTGGGAGGCCGAGCCAGGGATGAGCGACGAGGACTTCGCGACGAAGCTCGCCGACGACCTCGAACAGCTGATCCTGGCCGAGGGCCCGGACACGGTCGCCGCGTTCATCGCCGAGCCGATCCAGGGCGCGGGCGGCGTGATCGTCCCGCCC
>JANPKC010000187.1:0-2987 GCA_031425855.1 Actinomycetes bacterium
CGTCGACGGCGCCGGCGCCAAGGTCGTCCTGCCCGCGATGTGGGAGCGGGCTCGCCCTCTGCTCGCCGGCGCCGAGACCGTCTCCCTCGACGACACGGCCGCAGCGGTGCGACTGCTCGCAGAGCGCACGAGCGTCGTCGCCGAGGGCGCCGGCGCGCTCGCGGTCGCCGCCGCGCTCTCGGGGCGCGTCCCGGGCGACCGGCTCGTCTGCATCGTCTCGGGCGGGAACATCGACGCCGGCCGGCTGGCGACGATCCTCGGCGGCGGCACTCCCGCCTAGCTGCCGGCCTTCCGCAGCAGCGGCAGCGCGTACCAGAGCACCGCGAACAGCCCGGCGGAGAAACCGGTCACGACCGCGGTGACGAGGTCCTTGAAGAGCAGGTCGGTGACGAGGAAGACGACCGCCGTCATCCCGAGCGCAAGGAAGACCGTGCCGACGATCGCGAAGGCGTTGGCGAGCTTCAGCAGCGACTCCTTGTCGGGGTCGCGGAAGCGGATCCGGTGGTGGGCCGTCGGGGCCATCAGGAAGACCGACCCGGCGAGCGTGCAGAGGAGAGCCGCCATGTATGCGTCCTTCTGGACGTCCGTCACCTGGCCGAAGCGCTGCGAGAACGGCACGGCGAGCAGGAACGCGAACAGCACCTGCACTCCGGGGAGCGCGACACGCAGCTCGTTCAGGAGCTCGATCAGCTCACGGTTGACCCGCTCCTCCCGACTCTCCCCCGGCTCCGGCATCACCGGAGCGTAGTCGCCCGGGCTACGCGGCCGCGGCCGTGTCGTACGTGTCGAGCTGATGCTTGAGCTTGCTTCGGATCCCGGAGAGGATCTGCGAGACGCGGGACTCGCTGACGCCGAGCATCCGGCCGATCTCGGCACCGGGGAGCTCCTGCACGTGGACGAGCGCGAGGATGTGCCGCTCGCGGTCCGAGAGCCTGGCGATCGCGGCGCGCATGGCTGCGCTGCGGTCGGAGCCGAGCAGCGTGCTCTCGGGCTCGTGGTCGCCCTGCGGCGCCTGGATCGTGTCGCCGACCTCGACGAGCATCGCGTCGTCGGCGCCGCGCGCCGGCGCGTTCAGCGAGCCGACGTCGGACCGGTCGATGTCCTCGAGCGTCGTGCGCAGGCCGTCGACGGTGGTGCCGAGCTCCGCTGCGAGCTCTGCCTCGGTCGGGGCGATCCCGTGCCGGGCGAAGAAGGAGTCGCGGGCGCGCTCGATGCGCCGGCCCTCACGGCGGACCGAGCGGGAGGCCCAGTCCTGCTTGCGCAGCTCGTCGACGAGCGCGCCGGCCACACGGGTCCACGCGTACTGCTCGAAGTTGGCGCCCTTGGCCGGGTCGAAGCGGTCGATCGCCTCCATCAGCGCGACGAGGCCGGCCGACGCGAGGTCGTCGACGTCGCAGTGGGCCGGCAGCTCGCGGACCTTGCGCGACGCGATGTAGCGAACCATCGGCGCGTAGGCGAGGACGAGCTGGTCGCGCGAGCGCGAGTCCCGGCGATTCTTCCAGTTGCGCCAGAGCCCCTCGGCCTCGGACGCGGTGAGCCGCTGGCCGGAGTTGATCTGGGTCGAGGTGGTGAGAGTCGCCGACATGAGGAGCGCTTCCTTCCGCAGAGAGTGAGCAAAGTTGCTGCTTCCTCCCTATCGGGTCGACTTTCGCCCCGGCTGGAGACTCGATTCAGGCGATCCGCCATCCCCGATTCGGGTGACGCTGATCTCACTCCTGCGGCAAGCGAGCGACGCCGGCGTAGCGGAAGCCGAGCGCCTGGATCGCTGCCGCGTCGATCAGCGCCTGCTCGAGCACCTCCGTCGCGACCCCGCCGAGCAGCCGGTGGAGGAAGGGCGTCCACGTGAACGCGCGCTCGTCGAAGCGCTCGTCCACCGCGTCGCGCAGCGCAGCGACGCCGTGAAGGCCGACGTGCTCGGCCGCCCACTCCTCGCGCAGCGCCGCGAGCGACGAGGGCGCCTCGCCGTGCCCGGCGGCGGCGAGCGCGCACCGCTGGTGGTAGAGCCAGTCGAGCGTCTCCTCGTCCGCGCGATCCCAGCCATGCTCGTCGAGCACGAGAGCCCCGTCCGGCTCCAGCAGCGCGACGATCCGGTCGAGCGCGTGGGCGAGGTCGTTGACGTGGTGCAGCGAGTGGGCGGCGACGACGGCGTCGAAGCGCTCCTCCGCCGGATCCACGTCCTCGAGCCGGATCCGGCGGAAGCGCTCGCCCTGCGGCGCGAGCGGGTCGATCCCGAGCACGTCGTAGCCGGCGACCGCGAGCGCCGTCGTCAGCTCGCCCTGGCCGCAGCCGACCTCGAGCACCCTGGCCGGGGCCGGCGGCAGGTGCGCGCGGGCGAAGTCGAGGAACGTAGATTGAGCCACGATGCCGGAGCCTACGGTGAGCGTGAGCGTCGAGGAGGCGCGAAGGATCGCGGTGCGGGCCCAGGCGCTCGACGGGACCGCGTCGGGCGTGCTCGAGACCGTGAGGCGGCTCGGCTTCCTCCAGATCGACGTCGTCGCGCCGGTCGAGCGGCCGCAGCACCTCGTCCTCTTCAGCAGGCTCGGCCCCGGCTACGACCGCGAGGAGCTCGACCGGCTGCTCTGGGACGAGCGCAGCCTCTTCGAGTGGGACGCGTTCATCTATCCGATCGAGGACCTGCCGCTCGTCCGCGCTCGGATCCGGGAGTTCCGCCGTGAGCGGCGGACGAAGAGCCAGCGCTGGGTGCGCGAGTTCCTGACGGAGAACCGCGCCTTCCGGCAGTACGTCCTGCGCGAGATCGAGCAGAACGGGCCCGTCCTCTCGCGCGACCTCGAGGATCGCGCGAAGGGCGAGAAGCGGGACCACCGCTGGTGGGGCTCCCGGATGGTCGGGCTGATGCTCCTCTCCCTCCACCTGTACGGCGAGATCACCGTCGTCGGCCGCCGCGGCGGCCAGCGCCACTGGGACCAGACCACCCGCGGGTGGCCGGAGACCAGGACGGTCTCGGTGGCGGCCGGCCAGCGGATGCG
>JANPKC010000188.1:0-11461 GCA_031425855.1 Actinomycetes bacterium
AGCTCGGCGGCGACGCAGCCCGGCGCACGGGCAGCCTCCGGCTCGCCGGTGACGACGAGCGCGACGAGCTGCAGGCCGAGTACGAGGCGCTGCGCGAGGACGGGTTCGCCGCCGAGTGGCGGGACGAGCTGCCGGAGCCTCTGGCCGGCCGCTTCCCGGGCGCGCTCTTCCATCCGGACGACGCGGTCCTGCAGCCGGCACGGCTCGTGCGCCGGCTCGCGCTCGCCGCGGCCGAGGCAGGCGTCGAGATCAGGGAGCACGACCGCGTCGAGGCGCTGGACGAGCTCGAAGCCGAGACGGTCCTCGTCGCGACCGACGGCTACCCGAGCGGGCTGCTCGGCGAGCTCGAGGGCCTGATCATCCCGACCCGGGGCCAGATGATCGCGACCGAGCCGCTGCCGGAGCGCCTGTTCCCGATGCCGCACTACGGCCGCCACGGCTACGACTACTGGCACCAGAACGACGAGGGCCGGCTGATCGTCGGCGGCTTCCGCGACGCCGACATGGACTCGGAGTTCACCTCCGAGGAGGCGACGACCGAGCGGATCCAGGGAGCGCTCGACGGCTTCGCGGAGGCGTTGCTCGGCCGAAAGCCCGAGATCGCGCATCGCTGGTCGGGCGTGTTCGGGCTCGTCCCCGACCTGATGCCGGTCGTGGGACGCCATCCGAGCCGCGAGGGCCTGTGGGTCGCAGGGGGCTACTCCGGGCACGGCAACGTGCTCGGACTCGCGTGCGGCGACCTCGTCGCGCGCGCGATCGCCGGCGACGAGCACCCGCTGCTGGAGCGGATGAGCCCCGCGCGGCTCGTCGCCTAGAGGTCGACGCGAGCCAGCTCGAGCCCGCCCGCCCGCTCGTAGGCGGCGATCGCGATCGCGAGATCCTGGATCGCGAGACCCGTGGAGTCGAAGATCGTGATCTCCTCGTTGCCGCGGCGCCCCTCGGCCTGCCCCGTGAGCACGGCGCCGAGCTCGGTCACGTCGTCGCGCGCGATCGCGCCCGCCTCGACCGCGGCCGCGAGCTCGCCTCCGTGGCTCGCCTGCTCCCACTCGTCGCAGAAGACGCGTGCCCGCCGGATCTCCTCGACGGCGATCTCCGCCTTGCCTGGCCCGTCGGCGCCCATCAGGCTCACGTGCTGCCCGGGGCGGAGCGACCCGGCGCCGAGCAGGATCTGCTTGCCGGGGGTGACGGTGACGACGACGTCGGCGGCGAGCGCGACGGACTCGCTCGCGGCGACGCCCACCCCGAGGTCGGCGGCGACGGCGCGCGCCCGCTCGCGGTCGACGTCCCAGAGGTCGACGTCGCGCCCGCGCGCCTTCAGGCTCCGCGCCGCCGCCCGCCCGTTCACGCCCGTCCCGATCACCGCCGACCTGCCCGGTAGCCCGAGCGTCTCCGCCGCCAGGGCTGCCGCGGCACCCGTGCGCAGCGCCGTCACGGCGCCGGCATCCAGGAGCGCCTCCACGAGACCGGTCTGCGCGTTCGAGAGCACCACGACCCCGTTCACCGTCGGCAGCCCGAGCGCCGGGTTGCCGGGGAACGACGTCACCCACTTGAGCAGAGCATGACCGCCGCCGAGTGCCGGCATCGCCCGGAAGTCCCCGGCCGGGTAGTTGGTGACGTAGAGCTTCGGCTGCATCGCCCACTCGCCACGAGCATGCGCCTCGAACGCCTCCCGCACGGCGTCGTAGGCAAGCTCGGGCGGCACGGCGGCCTCGACGTCCCGCGCCGAGAAGAACGGCACGCCCATCGCTAGAGCGCCTTCAGCGCCGCGCCGACGTCCTCGAGCGCCTTCTTCGCGTCCGCGAACAGCATCGACGTCTTCGGGTCGTAGAAGAGCGGGTTGTCGATCCCCGCGAACCCCGGGCTCAGCGAGCGCTTGACGACGACGACGGCGGCTGCGCGGTCGACCTCGATGATCGGCATCCCGTAGATCGGGCTGCCCGGGTCTGAGCGCGCGGCCGGGTTGACGACGTCGTTCGCCCCGAGGATGACGACGACATCCGTCTGCGGCAGCTCCGGGTTGATCTCGTCCATCTCCTTCAGCTGGTCGTACGGCACGTTCGCCTCTGCCAGCAGCACGTTCATGTGCCCCGGCATCCGGCCGGCGACCGGGTGGATGCCGTAGAGAACGTCGACGCCCTTCGCCTCGAGTTGCTCCGCCAGCGCGCGCACGTCGTGCTGGGCCTGCGCGACCGCGAGGCCGTAGCCGGGCACGAAGACCACCTTGCGCGCGTAGTTGAGCATGATCGCCAGGTCCTCGGCCGTCGTCGAGTGGACGCTGCGGCCGTCCTCGAGCGCCGCCGGCCCGGCGCCCGACTGGACGGCGCCGAACGCGCCGAAGAGGACGTTGCCGATCGACCGGTTCATCGCCCGCCCCATCAGCAGCGTCAGCAGCGTGCCCGAGGCCCCGACGAGCGCGCCGGCGACGATCAGGACGTTGTTGTGGAGCAGGAACCCCGCGGCGGAGGCCGCCAGGCCCGTGAACGCGTTCAGGAGCGAGATCACGACCGGCATGTCGGCGCCGCCGATCGGCAGCACGAAGAGGACGCCGAAGACGAGCGCGGCCGCGATCAGCGCCACGACGAGGACGTCTCCCTCGGCGCCCGCGACGATCAGCGCGCCGAGGGCGAGACCTCCGAGCAGCACGGCGCCGTTCACGAACTGCTGCCCCGAGTAGACGATCGGCCGGCCGCTCAGGAGCTCCTGCAGCTTCGCGAAGGCGATCAGCGAGCCCGAGAAGGAGATGCTCCCGATCAGCGCCGAGAGCAGGATCGTGATCGACTCCTCGGCGGCGAGTTCTCCCGGCAGCGGAGTCAAGTTGTGGAACTCCGCCAGCGCGATCAGCGACACCGCGCCGCCGCCGACCCCGTTGAAGAGGGCGACCATCTGCGGCATCGCCGTCATCTTCACCGAGCGCGCGCCGGCGACTCCGATCACGGTCCCGATCGCCATCGCGAGCGCGATCCAGCCGTAGTTCCCCAGGCCCTCCTGCGCGAGCGTGACCACGATCGCGAGCGCCATCCCCGCCGCGCCGAGCAGGTTCCCCTGCCGCGCGCGCTTCGGAGACGAGAGAAAGCGGAGCGCGAGGATGAAGGTCACGATCGTGACCAGGTAGAGCAGATCGGTGGTCGTGCGGCTCACGACTTCTCTTCGGCGGCGGGCTTCCGCGGCGCGCGCTGCTTGAACATCTCGAGCATCCGGTCGGTGACGACGAAGCCGCCGACGACGTTCGCGGTGCCGAGCACGACCGCGCAGAAGCCGACGACTGTGGTGACCGTGTCCGCGTCGGCCCGGCCGGCGACCAGGATCGCGCCGACGAGGACGATCCCGTGGATCGCGTTCGTGCCCGACATCAGCGGCGTGTGCAGCATCGTCGGCACCTTCGAGATCACCTCGATCCCGAGGAAGATCGCGAGCACCAGGATCGTCAGCTCGAAGACGAGCGTCGCGTCCATCTACGCCGTGACCTTGGGGCGCGTGACGCAGGCGCCGCCGGTGATCTCGTCGTCGAAGTCGAGCGCGAGCTCGCCGCCAGGGGCGAGATGGAGGAGGAGCGCCATGACGTTGCGCGAGTAGAGCTGGCTCGCGTGGTAGGGCATGCGAGAGGGGAGGTCGGTGAAGCCGACGATCGTGACGCCGTGCCGCTCCACCTCGGCGCCGGGCTCGGTCAGCTCGCAGTTGCCGCCGGTCTCCGCGGCGAGGTCGACGATGACGGAGCCGGGCCACATCTTCGCCACGGCAGCGGCCGGAATCAGCTTCGGCGCCGGCCGGCCCGGGACGAGCGCGGTCGTGACGACGACGTCGTAGTCGGGGATCCGCTCCGCCAGCGCGTCCTGCTGGCGAGCCTGCTCCTCCGCGGTCAGCTCGGCCGCGTAGCCGCCGCTCGTCTCGGTGCCCTGGACGCCGAGCTCGAGAAACGAGGCGCCGAGGCTCTCGACCTGCTCGCGCACGGCCGGGCGGACGTCGAAGCCGGAGACGACGGCGCCGAGCCGGCGTGCCGTCGCGATCGCCTGCAGCCCGGCCACGCCGGCGCCGAGGACGAGCGCCTTCGCGGGCGCGACGGTCCCCGCGGCGGTCATCAGCAGCGGGAACAGGCGTGGCAGCCGGTCGGCCGCGGCGACGACAGCCTTGTAGCCCGCGACGGTGCTCTGCGACGAGAGCGCGTCCATCGACTGCGCCCGGGTGATCCGCGGGATCGACTCCATCGCGAACGCGACGACGCCGCGGTCTGTGAGCCGCTCGATCCCCGCCGGGTCGCCGAGCGGGGAGAGGAAGCCGACGAGCACGGTTCCGGACGTGAGCGCCCCGGCCTCGTCGGCTCGCGGCGCCTGCACCCGGACGACCGCCTGCGCGCCGGCCAGCAGCTCCGCGGACGGTACGACCTCCGCCCCGGCGGCCGCGTACTCGCCGTCGGGGAAGCCGGCGGCGTCACCGGCGCCCTGCTCGACGGCGATCGCGAAGCCGGCCGCGCCGAGGCGGCCGACCGAGTCGGGCACGAGCGCCACCCGGCGCTCGCCGGCGGCGGTCTCTTTCGGGACGGCGACCCTCACGGAGAGCGAACTCTACGGAGCCGCGCGGGCAGCGAGGAAGGGAACCGGAGCCTGCCCTGGAAACTCGGGCATTGTGGGGTCACTGCTCGCCACCTTCTCCGCCGCGCTCGAGGCCCGAGATCCGTATCTGCAAGGGCACTCGACCCGGGTGACCGCGTTCGCCGAGGCGCTGGCTCGGCTGCTCGGCTGGCGCGGCTCACGGCTGGAGGCGCTGCAGCTCGGGGGCTCGCTCCACGACGTCGGGAAGATCTCGGTCGACGCCCGGCTGCTCCGCAAGCCCGGGCCGCTGACGGACGACGAGCTCGAGCAGATCCGGCGGCACCCCGTCACGGGGGCGCGGCTGGTCGAGAGCTTCGACGACTTCGAGGCGGCGCTCCCGTACGTCCTCCACCATCACGAGCGCTGGGACGGATTCGGCTATCCGCACGGGCTGAGCGGGAGCGGGATCCCTGTCGAGGCGCGGCTGCTCGGCATCGCCGACGCGTTCGACGCGATGACGTCCGCGCGCGCGTACCGGCCCGCCCTCAGCATCGAGGAGGCGCTCGTCGAGCTGGAGCGCTGTGCGGGCACGCAGTTCGACCCGGAGCTGGCACGGACGTTCGTCGAGGGCTGGCGCCGGGGCGAGATCGCCGCGCCGAGCCGCTCGGTACGTATCGCAATCTAGCGTCGTACCTCTTGCGAACCGGAATCGCGGTTGGGGCGAATCACCTCGACCGGCGGGGCACGACCAAGCGATCACCGCCGGGAAGGGAGTCACATGTCCGACACCATCCGTACGTGGGGTGAGCTCGACACCGACGGCGCGCTGCAGGAGACCGTCGCCGCCGTCGCCGGCGAGGACCGGGCCGAGTTCCTCCGCAAAGCCGCGTTCGGCGGCGCCGCTGTGCTGGGCGCCGGCGGCCTCGCCGGCCTGCTGCCGTCCCTCGCCTCTGCGGCGACGCCGAGCAGCGACGTCGCGATCCTGAACTTCGCGCTCACGCTCGAGTACCTCGAGGCGGACTTCTACGCCGGCGCGCGCAAGAACGCCGGCATCTTCAAGGGCGACACGCGCAACTTCGTCGACGTCGTCGCGAAGCACGAGGCCATCCACGTCGCCTTCCTGAAGAAAGCGCTCGGGAGCGCGGCCGTGAAGAAGCCGAGGTTCGACTTCAAGGGCACGAACAACACCAGGCAGGCGACCTTCGAGGCCACTGCCCAACTGCTCGAGGACACCGGCGTGATGGCGTACGCCGGGCAGGTCGGCAACGTGAAGACGAAGGCGATCCTGGCCGCCGCCGCGTCGATCCACTCGGTCGAGGCACGGCACGCGGCCTGGATGCGGCACATCCGGCAGACACCGCCTGCGCCGCTGGCGTTCGACAAGCCGAAGACGAAGGCGCAGATCCTGGCCGCCGTCAAGTCGACGGGCTTCATCGTCGGCTAGACCCGGCCGGTCCCTAGGCGGGAGCGAAGCGACCCTTCAGGGGTCTTGGCGCGAAACGGGATCTGCGAGAGCAGGTCCCGTTTCCGGTTGCGCGCTGGTCACAGCGATGCCCAGACCTCGAGCTTCTGCTTGGTGCGGCGGATCACCTCGTCGGTGAACTCGCGCGAGCCCGCGTGGCCGCCGAGATCGGCCGTGCGCACGCCTTCCGCGACCGTCTCCAGTGTCGCCTCGCGAATCGCGCGGCCCGCTGCCTGACCCTGCTCGTCGGCATGCGTGAGCAGCGCGGCCCCGGCGAGGATCATCGCCATCGGGTTCGCCACGTCCTTGCCGAAGAGCGACGGCGCCGTGCCGTGTGCGGCCTCGGCCATCAGAGCGCGCGGCACGTACTCCTCGTCGAACGCGACGAGCATCGACTCCGAGCCCGCGATCGAGCCGAAGAGCGGCAGCACGAGGTCGGAGAGGATGTCGCCGTCGCGGTTCAGGGCCGGGATCACGAGCGGGGCGCCGGTCTGCGCGAGCAGCAGCGCGAAGGTCGCGTCGATCAGCTGCGGCTCGTAGGGCACGTCGGGGTGCCTGGCCGCGGCCGCGTCCATCTCCTCCTTGAGCATCCCCTCGTATGTGGGGCTGACCGTGTACTTCGGCCCGCCGAAGACCTTCGCGTTCATCCGCTCGGCCTGCCGGAACGCGAACTCGGCGACCGAGCGGCAGATGCGGCGCTCGATCCGCTCCGTCCGGAACGCGACCTCGTCCTCGCCCTCTCCCTCGCGCCATTCCTTCGCCCCGTAGGCGTCGCCGACGGCCATCCGCACCACCGAGACGGGGGCGTGGACGCCGCCGAGCGGGACGACGCCGGGGATCCGCCGGCCGGTGCGGACGATCACCTGTCCGCCGATCTCCTCGCGCAGGATCCGGTTCGGCGAGCCGACGTCGTCGCGTGTCTCGGGCGTGATCGTGGCCGCCTTCAGGCCGAGGCCGTGCTCTCGGATCGCGCGTGCCGCCTCGTGCACGACCTGGTTCTTCGTCGCACGGCGGTTCTCGAGCGAGAGGTCGAAGCGCGGGAACTCGAACGCGATCCCGATCACGTCGGGCTGGAGCGGGCGGAGCCCTTCCTCGAGCAGCTCCTGCCCGGTCTCGTCACCCTCGAGCACGACAATCGTCCGCGGATCCATCGGCGGCGGATGATACTCGCGCAGTTCGGGTACTCCCCAGCAATGGCGCGCAGGGGTGGCTGGAGGCGCGCGGGGTCGAAGGGACGGTTCCGCTACCTGGACGGGCGGGGGAACCCGATCGGCGACCCCGCGAAGGTCGAGCGGATCGAGTCGCTCGTGATCCCGCCTGCCTGGAAGGACGTCTGGATCTCCCCGCGGGTCGGCGCAAAGCTGCAGGCAACGGGCGTCGACAAGGCCGGCCGCCGCCAGTACCTCTACCACCCGGACTTCCGAGCGCAGCAGGAGCAGGCGAAGTTCGACAAGCTCGTCCGCTTTGCGGAGGCGCTCCCGGAGCTCCGGATGGCAATGGGCGAGCACATGACGCACGACCCCTACGACCGCGAGCGGGTCTGCGCCGTCGCCGTCCGCCTGATCAACATGGCGTGGTTCCGGGTCGGCTCCGACCGCTACGCGAAGACCTCGCGCACGCACGGAGTGACGACGCTGACGCGCAGCCACGTCTCCGTTCGGGGCACGCGCGTGACATTCCGGTTCCGGGCGAAGCACAAGGTGCAGGTGCGGACGTCGCTCGTCGACGGCGAGCTGGCGGGAGCGCTCAAGGAGCTGCAGGCGCAGCCCGGGGCGGCGCGGTTGTTCCGCTACGGGCGCAACGGCGAGTCCTGCAACCTCACCGGCGCCGTCCTCAACGA
The DNA here is from genome assembly GCA_031425855.1 of Actinomycetes bacterium. GTDB lineage: Bacteria > Actinomycetota > Thermoleophilia > Gaiellales > Gaiellaceae > Gaiellasilicea. Next base: position 7,829 of record JANPKC010000188.1, read on the forward strand.
CTACATCCGGGAGCACATGGGGGAGGAGTTCACCGCCAAGGACTTCCGCACCTGGGGAGGGACGCTCACCGCCGCGATCGCGCTCGCGGAGCACGGCGTGGCGGAGACGGAGGCGGAGGCGAAGCGGGCGGTCGCCAACGTGATGCGGACTGTCGGCGAGCGGCTCGGAAACACACCCGCCGTTGCGCGCTCGTCATACGTCAGCCCGGCCGTCGTCGAGCAGTATCTCGACGGGCGAACGATCGAGGATTTTCGTCCTCGGTATTTGCGCGTCGTCAAGGCGCGAGATATCGGGCTCGACCCGGAAGAGAACGCGCTTCTGAGCCTGCTCCGTTCGTGGCGAATCAGACGTGCGCGCAAAGCAGCATGATTGTCGATCGCTTTTGCGGTACGGTTGACCCGAATTCACCGGATCTCCAAGGAGGAATACCTGTGGCTCGCAAGACCGTGCTGGTATCCGACATCTCGGGCGCCGAGATCGCCGAAGGCAAGGGCGCGACCGTCCGGATCACGTTCCACGACGCCCGGAAAGGCGTGCGGGAGCTCGACGTCACCGACGCCGAGGCCGAGCAGATGGGCGGACGGCAGGTCGCGCGCCGCGGCCGCCGGCCGAAGAGCGCGACGCAGTAGGGAGCGACGGCGGGCTTCGGCCCGCCGCCTACTCCTCTCCGTCCCAGTACTCGACCGGCTCGGAGAGGCGGGCGCGGAAGAGGCGATCGCCCTTCGCGTCGGTGGCGGCGTGCTTGCCGCTGTCCGGGTACTCGAGCACTTCCGGGTCGAGTCTGGTCGAGAGCATCAGGACGCGCACGGGCTCCTCCGTGTCGTTGCGCACCTGGTGCGCGCCCGCTGCGCCGCGCACGAAGCAGACGATGTCCCCCTCGGCGAGTTGCCGCTCGCCCTCGGGCGTCCGGAGCGTCGGCGTGCCCCTGGTCACGAGCGCCCATTCCTCGTTCGTGTGATGCGTGTGGTAGGGCCAGAGCTTCTTCCCCGGCGCCACCTCGTACAGGCTGGCGCCGATCAGCTCGCACCCGATCCGGTCGCCGACGAAGCTCTCTCTGAAAGAGAAGCCCTTGTGCTCGGTCGCCCGTCCCACTCGTCTCCGTGCAGGTTGAAGATCTTCATCGAGCGAGCCTACGGGAATTCACGCTCTTTGCCGATTTCGAGCGGGAAAGCCGTCGGGACCGGCGACTACGATGGGTCGATGGGCTTGGCGCTCGTCGTCGGGCCGGCGAAGGCCGGCAAGATCGCGCATCTGCTCGAGGGGTACCTCGAGGCGATCGACCGCGATCCGGTGCTGATCGTGCCGAACCGGTCGGACGTCGAGCGAATCGAGCGGGACCTCCTCACGCGCAGAGGCGCGCTGCTCGCCGGGTCGATCGGGACGTTCGACGACCTCTTTCGCGAGCTCGCCTTCGCCGATCCTGGGGCGAGGACCGTCGCGAGCGAGGCCCAGCGGGCGCTCGTCGCGCGCCGTGTCCTCGCGGGCACGCCGCTCAACGGCCTCGGGCGGTCGGCGCGCTTCGCGGGCTTCGCGGACGCGCTGCTCGCGGCGCTCGCCGAGCTCGAGTCGGGGCTGCTCGACCCGGACCAGCTTGGAGGGGGGCAGCTGGACGGCGACCTCGCCCTGCTCTACGCGGCCTACCGGGCCGAGCTCGACCGGCTCGGTCTCTGGGACCGCGACCTGCTGCGCCGGCGCGCGGTCGAGCGGCTCCGCTCCGACCTGGACGCCTGGGACGGACGGCCGGTGTTCGCGTACGGGTTCGAGGATCTGACCGGAGCGGAGTGGGGGCTGCTCGAAGCGCTGACGGCGCGGACGGAGGTCTCCGTCTCGCTGCCGTACGAGCCGGCGCGCGCGGCGTTCGCGTCGCTCCGCCGGACGCAGGAGGATCTCGCGTCGCTGGCCGAGGGCTCGATCGAGGAGCTGCCCGCGCGCTCGGGCGAGTACGGTCACGAGGCGCTCGCGCACCTCGAGCGGCACCTCTTCGCCGACGCGCCGCCCGGCGGCCCGGAGCTCGACGGCGCGATCCGCTTCTTCGAGGGAGCGGGGGCGAGGGGATCGCTGGAGCTCGTCGCCGAGGACGTCCGCGATCTCGCGGCCGCGGGGACGCCGCTGGACGAGATCGCGCTCGTCGTCCCGTCCGTCGAGCGCTGGCGCGCGCCGCTCGAGACCGTGCTCGGCACGCTCGGGATCCCCTTCGCGGTCGAGGGCCGGATCCGGCTCGGCCAGACGCCGTTCGGCCAGGCGCTGCTCTCACTCCTGCGCTTCGAATGGCAGCAGGGTGGTCGCCGCGAGCTCTACTCCTTCCTCCGGTCGCCGTACTCCGGCTTCGTCCGCTCGAACGTCGACTTTCTCGAAGGCCGTCTCCGGGGCCGGGGCGTCTCGTCGCGCGAGAGCGTCGAGGAGGAGTCGATTCGGCTTCGGGACGGTCAGCCGCTGCCGCCGCTCGAGGCGCTCCGCAGCGCCGCCGGTCCTGTCGAGGCGGCTCGCGCGATCGCGGCGACGATGCTGCGGAGCGCGCACGGGCTCGACGCGCCGCCCGTCGGCGACGCGAGCCGGGCCGACCTGCGCGCATTCGAGTCGCTGACGCGCGTGCTCGAGGAGCTGGACGGCTGGCGGGCGCTCGGCGGCGACCTCTCGGCGGACGACGTGCTCGGCGCGCTCGAGCACGCTGAGGTTCGCCTCGGCTCCGCCGGCGAGCGCGGCCGCGTTGCGGTACTCGACCTCGCCCGCGTGCGAACGCGCCGGTTCGACGCCGTCTTCCTGCTCGGGCTCGAGGAGGGGACGCTGCCGCGCCGGGGCGCCGCGTCACCGTTCCTCGACGACGACGCTCGCGGCGAGCTCGACCAGCGCTCCGCCGCAAGGCTGACACGGCCCGATCCGGTCGAGCGTGAGCGCTACCTGTTCTACACGGCCTGCACACGTGCCACGGAGCGCCTGACGCTGGTCCGCGAGGCGGCTACCGACGAGGGCAGCCCGCGCGAGCCGAGCCCCTTCTGGGACGAGGTCGCCGCGTTGTTCGACCCGGACGACGTGCGCCGGTGGACGCGGCGCCGGCCGCTCTCGCGGCTGACCTGGGAGCTCGAGGCGGCGCCGACGGAGCGCGAGCGGCTGCGGGCGCTGGCCCTGCTCGCCGCGCGCGAGCCCGACGACGCGGAGTCGATCGCGGTCGCGAACGGCTGGGAGCGCCGGCTGCGCCGCGCGAGGACGGCGTTCACGCGCGAGACGAGGCTGCGGCACCCCCGGGTGCTGGCCGAGCTCGGCGCGAAGACGCCGTTCAACGTCACCGAGCTGGAGCGGTTCGCCGACTGCTCGTCGGCGTGGTTCTTCGAGCGGCTGATCTCGCCGCGCCAGATCGACCGGAAGGTCGACGCGATGCTGCGCGGCTCGGTCGCGCACACGACCCTGCACCGCTTCTACGCGGGACTGCCGCGCGCGATCGGGAGCGACCGCGTCGTCGAGGAGCGGCTGGACGACGCGCTGGCGTTCCTCGTCGAGTGCCTGGGGGGCGCGCTCCAGGGCGTGAAGATGGAGATGACGGAGCTCGAGCGGCGGGAGCTCGAACAGAGTCTTCGTCGCGACCTCGAGCAGCTCGTGCGCGACGAGGCGCGCTCGCCGCTGCCGCTCGTGCCGCG
>JANPKC010000189.1:0-18230 GCA_031425855.1 Actinomycetes bacterium
ACCGGGTGCTGCCGCAGATGGCTGAGGTGGCCGACTCGTTCGACGGTCCGATGCTCGACACCTCGAAGTGGTGGACCTCGAGCAACGGCACGGGCAGCGGACTTGCCGCGATCAACGAGCGGATCGAGACGTCGCTCGCCGCCGACGCGACCGACGGCCCCAGCGGCTTCATGGGACCAGGGTTCGGCAGCCAGTGCCACGCTGCCGGCGACTACGACGCCCGCGTCCACTATGAGCTGCTCGACTGGCCGTTCTCGAACGGCGTTCACGTCCTGCTCGGGGACGCGGGTGCCACGGGCAGCATCGGCCGTCGGAGCGAGTCGGGCTTCGAGGACTACCTCGCGTTCTTCAACCCTGTGCCGGCGACGACGCCGACGGCGCACGTCGCAGGCGAGCTACGCCTCGTTCGGACCGGAGGGACGCTGACCGCGTCGTTCCGCGAGGGCGCAGGATGGGTTCCGCTCCTGATGGGCCCGACGACTACGGACCCGGTGTCGTTGAACGTCCATCTCTACAGCCGGGACGAGATCTTCGGCAACCGGTTCGTCCGAGTCGCGTACGACGACTTCCGAATCACGGCGAGCTCCTTCGCGTGCCCGACCTGGTGGCGCGACACGATGCCCGACTGGGCGGTGGGCTAGGCGTTCTCGAGCAGCTCCCCGTCGGGGACGTCGCGGAGCACGCGCGCGGGGTTCCCGACGACGAGCTTCCGCGCCGGGACGTCCTTCGTCACGACGGCGCCGGCCCCGACGAACGCCTCCTCGCCGATCTCGATCCCCGGGCAGAGGATCGCACCGCCGCCGACGCGGGCGCCGCGGCGGATCGTCGGGCCGCGCATCTCGCTCAGCCGCTTCTCGGTCCGGCCCATGTAGTTGTCGTTCGTCGTCACGACGCAGGGGGCGATGAAGACGTTGTCCTCGAGCGTCGAGTAGGCGGTGATGTACGCCTCGGCCTGGATCTTCGTCAGCGCGCCGACGGTCGTGTCGTTCTCGATGTAGGAGCCGCGGCCGAGGACGACGTCGTCGCCCACCTCGACCCGCTCGCGCACGCACGACTGGTCGCCGAGGATGACGCGGGCCCCGATGGTCGAGCCGGCGAAGACGATCGCGCCGGTGGAGACGATCGTGCCGTCGCCGATCGTCGTCGGCGGCAGCGGCTCGCGCTTGGCGGTCGAGCGCGGCGACAGCGTCGGCTGCTTGCCGACGACCGCGCCCTCGAGCACCTTGACGCCCTCGCCGAGGATCGTGCCCTCGTAGACGACCGCGCTCGGATGGATCTCAGCCACGTAGCGCCTCCGTCAGCCGGTCGAGGGCCCGGACGACCATCGCGCCGTCCGCCGCGACCGCGCGCCGGTCGCCCTCGCCGCCGATCAGGTCGAGGAACGCCTGGCACTCGAGCCGAAGCGGCTCGGCCGTGTCGATCTTCGGGATGTGGATGTCTCCCGTGCGCGTCTGCCACTCGCCGTAGCCGGCCGACTGCTTCCAGGGCCCCTTCTCGTACACCGTCACCTTCCGCTCCAGCTCCATGTCGTCGAAGACGACCATCTTCTCGTTGCCGACCACGGTCATCTTCCGCATCTTGTGCGGGTCGAGCCACGAGAGGTGCATGTGGGCGATCTTCCCCGAAGGAAAGCGGAGGTAGCAGAAGACGACGTCCTCGACGCCCTCGTTGAGGAAGTCGCGCCCGTGCGCGGACACCTCGATCGGGTCCTCGCCGATCAGCCAGAGGATCACCGAGAGGTCGTGGACGCCGAGCGACCAGAGCGCGTTCTCGTTCGCGCGCACGATCCCGAGGTTCTGCCGGTTCGTATAGACGCAGAGCACGTCGCCGAGGTCGCCCGAGTCGACGAGCTCCTTCAGCTTGCGGACGCCGGGGTGGTACAGGAGCAGGTGGCCGGGCATCAGCACGAGGTCGCGCTCGGCAGCGAGCGCCACGAGCTCGTCCATCTCCGTCCCCTTCATCGCCGGCGGCTTCTCGACCAGCACGTGCTTGCCGGCCTCGAGCGCCTGCTTGGCGAGCGCGTAGTGCGTCGGGACCGGCGTCGCGATCACGACCGCCTCGAGCTCGGGGTCGGCGAGCATCTCGTCGAAGTCGGCGGTCACCCGCGCGCGCGGATAGCGCGCGTCGAACGTGGCCCGAAGCCCGTCGTCGAAGTCGCAGAGCCAGGTGAGGTCGGCGAGGTGGTCGAAGTTGCGGGCCAGGTTCGGCCCCCAGTAGCCGAGACCGACGAGCCCGACGGTCGTCACAGCTTCCAGACGTTCTCGCTCGTGCGGCCCCGCTCGCCCGTGGCGTTCCGGAAGTCGACGATCACCGGCCCGCTGTCCACCAGCGCCTCGTAGTCGATCCCGCTGTGGTCGGTGACGATCGCGATCGCGTCGAAGTGAGCGGGCTCCAGCGCGACCGAGCTCAGCCCGTGCTCCGGCAGCTCGGCCACGTGCGGGTCGTGGTAGGAGACGTTGGCGCCGCCGGTCTCCAGCAGCTCGATCAGCTTCAGGGCCGGGCTCTCGCGCATGTCGCCGATGTTCGGCTTGTACGCGACGCCGAGGACGAGCACCTCGGAGCCCTTGAGCGACTTCTGCTTGCCGTGGTTCAGCGCCTGCGAGATCAGCGAGCGGCAGTACCAGGGCATGTTCTCGTTCACCTTTCCCGCGAGCTCGATGAACTCGGTGTAGAAGTCGTACTCGCGCGCCTTCCAGGTGAGGTAGAACGGGTCGATCGGGATGCAGTGGCCGCCGAGGCCGGGGCCCGGCTTGAAGCTCATGAACCCGAACGGCTTGGTCGCGGCCGCGTCGACGACCTCCCAGAAGTCGATCTTCATCCGCTCGCAGAGCTGCGCCAGCTCGTTCACGAGCGCGATGTTGACCGAGCGGAAGATGTTCTCGAGCAGCTTCGTCAGCTCGGCCGACTCCGGCGACGTGACCCGGTGCACCGTGTCGACCGCGGACCCGTAGAGCTCGGCCGCGCGCTCGGTGCACGCCTCGGTGATCCCGCCGACGACCTTCGGCACGTTCTTCGTCGTCCAGTCCTCGCGGCCCGGGTCGACCCGCTCGGGCGAGAAGGCGAGGTTGAAGTCCTCGCCGACCCGGAGGCCGGAGGCCTCGAGCCGCGGCAGGATCTCCTCCCGGGTCGTGCCCGGGTAGGTCGTCGACTCGAGCACGACGAGATGCCCCTTGCGCAGCCGCTTTGCGATCTCCTCGGTGGCGCCGTTGACGATCGAGAGATCCGGCTCGCGCTGCTTCGAGAGCGGCGTCGGCAGCGCGATCAGGATCGCGTCGGCGTCGCGGAGGTCGTCGTAGTCGGTCGTGGCGCGGAGCCCGTGCTCGTCGACGAGGCGCTTGAGCACCTCGGAGGGCACGTCCTCGATGTAGCTCTCACCGCGGTTCAGCTGTGCCACCCGGCCGGCGTCGCGGTCGACGAGGAGCACGCTGCGGCCCGCCTCTGCGAACACCTGGGCGAGCGGGACGCCGACGTAGCCGGCTCCGACGATGGCGACGTCGGTCATCGGCGCGCAATCGTACAGAGACGATGGGATCCCGCCGCTACAATCCCTCGCCGCGGGCCGTTAGCTCAGCTGGTAGAGCAGGGGACTCTTAATCCCAAGGTCGAAGGTTCGATCCCTTCACGGCCCATGCTGGTGGCGCAAGATCGGGAATCCGCGGGAGCGGATCCCCGATCGCGCGAAGACCCCTGAAGGGTCGCTTCGCTCCCGGGCGGAGGGGGCGTGCGTCGCTCAGGGCCGAGGCGGGGGTGATCGGCTGGTGGCGGAGATACGCTTCCGCGCGATGTCCACGACGCCGATCGCCCCGGATCAGCTCGACGTCGTGTTGCGGAACGTCGCCGACGGGATCACCGCGCAGCGCCCCGACGGCTCGCTCGCCTACGCCAACGACGCCGCCGCGAGACTGATGGGGCTCGAGTCGGGAGACCGGTTGCTCGGGCTCCCCGGCGCCGAGCTGATGCAGCGCTTTCTCGTCATCGGCGAGGACCGGGCGCCCTTGCCGGTCGACGAGCTGCCGAACCGCCGTGCGCTCGCCTCCGGCCGGATCGAGGAGGGCATCGTCGGCTACCGGCTGCTCCCTGACGGGGAGGAGCGCTGGTCGTTCGTCCGCGCGACGCCGATCGTGGGCGAGGACGGCGCCGTCGAGCTCGTGATCAACGTCATCCACGACGTCACGGCGGAGCGGTCAGCCCAGGAGCGGGCGCAGCTCGTCGACGAGACCGGCGCCGTCTTCGCGGCCTCGATCGACATCGAGGCCACCTTCGATGCGCTCGCGTCGCTGCTCGTGCCGCGCTTCGCCGACTACTGCATCGTCGACATGCTCGAGGAAGAGGCACTCAAACAGGTCGTGATCTCGCACCGCGACCCGGAGCGCGAGCAGCTGCTGCGAGAGCTGCGGCGGCGCTACCCGCCCGACGAGAACGACGCCCATCCGGTGTCGGAGGTGCTGAGGACGGGGACGCCGTACCTGGTCGAGGACGCGCGCGAGCAGGCGCTCGTCCGGGCCGCCGTCAACGAAGAGCACCTGGCGCTCTACCGGGAGCTCGACGCCACCTCGTACATCGTCGTCCCGCTCGAGGCCCGGGGGCGGCTGCTGGGAACGATCTCGCTCGGCACCGGAGAGTCACGACGCCGGTTCACCCCCGGCGATCTCGCGCTCGCGCACGAGCTCGCGCGGCGGGCGGCGCTCGCGATCGACAACGCGCTGCTCTTCGCGGCGGCGCAGCAGTCCTACGCCCAGCTGGACACCCTGCTCGTCTCGGCCCCGGTCGGGATCGGGTTCTGGGACCGCGACCTCCGCTTCGTCCGCGTCAACGACGCGCTCGCCGCGATCAACGGGATCTCGCCGGGGGAGCACGTCGGCCGTCATCTCGAAGAGGTGGTGGGCGAGCTCGCCCCGGTGATCGCCCCGCTGTACCGGCGCGTGCTCGAGACGGGCGAACCGGTCGTGCACACCGAGTCGACCGACGACGAGGCGCTGCAGATGGGCGAGCGGCGACATTGGCTCTCGAGCTACTACCCGGTGCGCACCCCGGACGGCGAGGTGATCGGCATCGGGGCCGTGAACATGGAGGTCACCGACCGCAAGCGGGCGGACGACCGCCTCCGGCTGCTCGCCGAGGCCGGCGAGCTGTTCTCGACCTCGCTGGAGCAGGACGAGATCGCCGCGCGGATCGCCCAGGTAGCCGTGCCGCGGCTGGCGGACACCTGCAACGTCTACGTCCTCCGCGACGGGGCGCTGAGCAGAGTCGCGTGCGTCACCGCCGAACCCGCCGTCCAGCCCCTGCTCGAGTCGCTGCCGTCCTCGTTCGCGCTGGGCGGCGGCGAAGGGCGGATCGCCGGCGTCTTCCGCGCGTCCGAGCCCGTTCTGCTGCGCACGATCCCACGCGAATATTTCGAGGAGCTCGAGCGGCTGGGCGGCGACAGGCCGGCCTTCGAGCGCATCGGCACGCAGTCGCTGATGATCGTGCCGATCGTCGCGCGAGGGCAGACCCTCGGTGTCCTCACGCTCGGATCGCGCCGTGCCGACCGCTTCGACGAGCACGACCTCGACCTCGCGCAGGAGCTCGCCGGCCGCGCGGGAGTCGCGATGGACAACGCGCGCCTCGTCGGCGAGTTGCGCCGGCGCGCCCAGGCGGCGCAGGCGCTCGAGTTCGTCGGCGACGGCGTCTTCCTCGTCGGGCGCGATGGCATCGTCCTCCTCTGGAACCCCGCTGCCGCGCGCATCACCGGCCTCGCCGAGGACCGCGTCGTCGGCCTGCGGGCCGAGTCCGCGCTGGAGGGTTGGCCGCTGAACCGGGCCGAGCGGCCGCAGACGTTCCCGGTCGACGGGCCGCACGGGGAGCTGTGGCTCTCGCTCACCGCGGCCGAGTTCCCGCACGGCACGGTCTACGCGTTCCGCGATCTCACCGAGGAGCGTGCGGTCGAGCAGCTGAAGAGCGACTTCGTCTCGACGGTGTCGCACGAGCTGCGGACGCCGCTTGCCGCGATCTACGGCGCCGCGATGACGCTCCAGCGCAGCGACGTCGAGCTCAACGAGGCTCAGGAGGCGGGAATGCTCGGGGTGATCGCGGGCGAGTCCGAGCGGCTCGCCCGGATCGTCAACGACATCCTGCTCGCGAGCCGCCTCGACTCCGGCGCGGCCACGGTCGAGATCGGCCGCACGGATGCCGCCGAGCTGGCCCGTGGCGTGCTCGCGGCCGCGGAGGCCCATCGGCCACCTGACGTCGAGCTCGTCCTGACCGCGCCCGAGCCCGGCCCGCAGGTCGCCGCCGACCCGGACGGGCTCCGTCAGGTGCTCGTGAACCTCGTTGAGAACGCCGTCAAGTACTCGCCGAACGGCGGCCGTGTCGAGCTCGAGCTGGCGCCAGCCGACGGACGCGTGCGCTTCGCCGTCCGCGACTCCGGTCTCGGGATTCCCGCCTCGGAGCACGAGCGGATCTTCGAGAAGTTCTTCCGGCTCGACCCGAACCTCTCGCGCGGCGTCGGCGGCACGGGTCTCGGGCTCTACATCTCACGCGAGATCGTGCGGCGGATGGGCGGGCGGATCCGCGTCGAGTCGCAGCCCGGCCGTGGCTCCACCTTCTCGTTCGAGCTGCCGCTCGCGTGAAGCGACTCCTGCCGCCGCTCGGCCTCCTCGCGGCCGCCGTGGCGGGAATCGCGGTGCTCGCCTGGGCTCCCTGGCAGTCGCACGAGCGGGAGCGTGAGATCGCCTGGCTCTCGTCGTTCGCCACGTGGAGCGGCCGCATCGACGCCGGTCTGGAAAACGGTGACCTCGACCCCGCGGCGAACTGCGCAGGGAGCTTCGCTGAGCAGGTCGGGCAACCGCCGGCGCGGCTCGATGCGGCGGGCCGGCTCGCGCTCGCGGAGTGCCGCCACCTCGGCAGCTGGGCGGAGTCGGCGTCCGGGGAGCCGGAGTCATGGTGGCAGCTGCGCGACGAGATCCGCGGCGACCTGACGGAGCGCCGGACACGCGCGGCTGCGCCGTTCCGCGCGAACGACCTCGCCGTGCGCGCCCAGCCGCTCGCCGGCGTGCCTCTGGAGGCGTTCTGCTGGACGAGCCCGGACTGGGACGAGCTCAGCGAGGAGTGGAGTCTCATCGACGCCGAGGAGTTCCGTCTGCTCGGCTTCGCGAACCGCGACACCGATCGCATCCACCTCGCCCCGGAGGTCTGCGAACCGCTCCGGCGGTTCTTCGGCAGCGACTACGCACCGAATCTCAACACGGAGAGTCTCGAGCTCGCGACGGCGCTCGTAACGCTCGCCCACGAGGCGGAGCACCTGCGAAGCCCCGAGGCTGCCGAGGCGTCGGTTGAGTGCGTGGCGATCCAGCGTGTGCGCGACCTCGTCCGAGCCGCCGGGAGGGGCGAGGCGTACGTGAACCTGATGGCCGGTCTCGCATGGGACGTCGGTTACCCCGAGCTGACACTCGAGTACCGAACCGCCGAGTGCCACGAGGGCAGTCGGCTGGACGTGCGGCCCGAGACGTCCGTCTGGCCCTAGAACGAGGAGAGGCGGCCCCCAGGCCGCCTCTCGCTCGAACGGATGGGACTGAGAAGCGTTGGTGCTAGACGCGCGGGCCGTCCTCGACGTACGTGGTCCGGCGCGACGCGCCGCCGACGCCGCCCCACGACGACCAGAAGATCATCGAGAGGACGAGTCCGAGCGCGCCGACGACCATCAGGATGACGCCGATCGTCTGCAGCTCGAGGCCCGAGACCGAGGCGTTGACCGCCCAGGTGAGGATGGCGCCGACTGCGATCAGAAAGATGCTGACTCCAAGACCCATTTGAGCCTCCTGTTAGCGGGGGTTCGGTGATGCCCTGCCCGGATGTCCGGGTCAGAGAGGAAACGTTCGACGCGCCGGATCGGGTACGGGTTATGTAGGCTCGCCGCGGTGCGCAGGGGCTCGATCGTCCGCATCACGATCTACGGCGTTCTCGCGGGAATCTTCGCGTCGCTGGTGGCCGTCCTCGTCCCCTGGCTGCCCACCTCCGCCTCGGAGGAGATGGACCGGATCGAGTTCACGTTCTGGTTCACGACCGTCATCTGCATCGGCGTCTTCGCCGTCGTCGCAGCCGCGATCATCTACTCGATCCTCAAGTTCCGCGTCCAGCCCGAGGACGACTCCGACGGGCCGCCGATCCACGGCCACACCGGTCTCGAGATCGTCTGGACGGCCATTCCCGCCGTGCTCGTGACCGCGATCTCGATCGTCAGCGCGATCGTGCTGGCGAAGAACGACGACGCCGGCCCGAATCCGATCCGAATCGCCGTGACGGCACAGCAGTTCGCGTGGAAGTTCGAGTATCCGGGCGACGGGAAGGTGACCTCGGGCGAGCTCGTGCTCCCGGTCGACAAGGCCGTGAAGCTGACGCTGCGATCGCTCGACGTGATCCACTCGTTCTGGGTCCCCGAGTTCGGCCAGAAATCGGACGCCGTGCCCGGGGTCGAGACGACACTCGTGATCACGCCGAACCGGAAGGGCGAGTTCTCGATCGTCTGCACCGAGCTGTGCGGCCTCGGTCACGCGACGATGCGGGCGCCCGTCCGCGTGGTCGACCAGGCGGCGTACGACGAGTTCCTGGCCGGAACGGCGAGCTCCGGCGGCGACGACAACTCGGGCGAGGCGGTCTTCACGACCGCCGGCTGCGGCGGCTGCCACGCGTTCGAGCCTGCGGGAACCGACGCGCAGGTGGGGCCGAGCCTGAACGCGATCGACGCCGGCGGCCGGCCGATCGAGGAGTACCTCCGTGAGGCGATCGTCGATCCGAACGCCGAGCTCGCCTCGGGCTACCAGCCCGACGTGATGCCGGCGACCTACGAGAGCTCGCTCACCGACGAGCAGCTCGACGCACTCGTGCAGTATCTGGTGGAGGGCCAATCGTGACCGACGTCGTCGAGACGCACCACACTGCAGACCACCATCCGGCGCCGCCGCACCGCGGGCTGGACCACCTGACGAAGCCGGGCTTCATCCGCGCGGCGTGGCTGACGCCGCTCTTCTGGGCGATCGGCGCCGGCATCGTCGTCTTCTTCCGCTGGCTCGGGCACTACGAGCCCACCTGGGACTGGACGGTGATCTCGGTCGTCGCCTTCATGACCACGGCGCCCGTCGGCTTCCTCGCCGGGATCGGCTCGTTCGACTACTGGCTCTACTACATCTCCGGCCGGCCGAGTCGCGAGGAGGACCACTCCGGCCACGGCGCCTACAGCTGGCGCGACTACTTCAAGGTCAACACCGACCACAAGGTGATCGGCGTCCAGTACCTCGTGACGACGTTCTTCTTCTTCGTCGCGGGCGGGCTGATGGCGATGATCTTCCGCGCCGAGCTGGCGAACCCGGACATGCAGTTCGTCGACACGCAGACCTTCAACGGGCTCGTGTCCGAGCACGCGGCGCTGATGATCTTCCTCTTCATCATCCCGGCCTTCGCCGGCCTCGCGAACTTCGCGGTGCCGCTGATGCTCGGTGCCCCGGACATGGCCTTCCCGCGCCTGAACGCGCTCTCGTACTGGCTGCTGCCGATCGCCGGGATCATGTTCCTGGCCGCGTTCCTCGCGCCCGGGGGCGCGTTCGGCGCCGGCTGGACGGGCTACGCGCCGCTCGCGGTCGAAGGCACCGAGGGGAACATCTTCTTCCAGATGGGCGTCCAGTGGGCGGGCGCGTCGTCGATCATGACCGCGCTCAACTTCCTGGTCACGATCATCACCATGCGGGCCCCCGGGATGACCTTCTGGCGGATGCCTCTGCTCGTCTGGGCGAACTTCACGACCTCGCTGCTCGTCGTGATCGCGACCCCGTTCATCGCCGGCTCGCAGTTCTTCGCCCTCTTCGACCGCGTCATGCACACGAACTTCTTCAACGTGGCCGAAGGCGGGTACGTGCTCGGCTACCAGCACATCTTCTGGTTCTACTCGCACCCGGCGGTCTACATCATGATGCTGCCCGGGTTCGGGATCATCTCCGAGGTGCTGGCGGTGATGAGCCGCAAGCCGGTATTCGGCTACCGCCTGATGGCGCTCTCGCTGATGGCCATCCTCGTGCTCGGCTTCTCGGTCTGGGCGCACCACATGTTCGTGGCCGGGATGGCGCCCTGGCTGCGCGTGCCGATGATGGTCACGTCGATGATCATCGCGGTGCCGACGGGGATCAAGATCTTCTCCTGGCTGGCGACGATGTGGGAGGGGAAGCTCCATTTCCGGACGCCGATGCTGTTCGCGCTCGGGTTCCTCTCGATGTTCGTGCTCGGGGGGCTCTCCGGCATCTTCCTCGCGTCGGTGCCGATCGACATCGCCGCCTCGGACACCTACTTCATCGTCGCGCACATCCACTACGTGCTCTTCGGCGGCTCCGTCTTCACGATCTTCGCCGGGATCTACTACTGGTTCCCGAAGATGACCGGCCGGATGTACGACGAGCGGCTCGGCAAGCTCCACTTCTGGCTCACGTTCATCGGCTTCAACGGCACCTTCTTCCCGATGCACTGGGTCGGGCTGCAGGGGATGCCGCGCCGGGTGGCCGACTACTCGGAGCAGTTCGGCGACTGGAACATGATCATCTCGATCTTCTCGTTCCTGCTCGGCGCCTCGACCCTGATCTTCTTCTACAACATGATCGTCAGCTGGTCGCGGGGCGCTCCTGCCGGGTCGAACCCCTGGCGGGCGTTGACGCTCGAGTGGCAGGTGACATCGCCGCCGCCGGTGTTCAACTTCGATCAGATCCCGCAGGTCGTCGGCAGCCCGTACGAGTACGGCGTGCCGGGCGCGCGCCACGCGGTTCTGAACGGCGGTGCTCACGTCGAGCTCCCCGATCGCGCCCACGAGGAGGAGACGGTCCGGTGAGCGACGGCCGGCGCAAGCTCCTGTCGTCGCGAACGAGACGCTGACCGGCGACGAGCTGCTCGGCGCCGTGCGCGCGAAGTCCGCCGACGCGCTTGTCGTCGTGATCGCGCCGGTCAACGCGCCGCGCGAAGGCTACGTCGTCTACGACAACACCCGCCGTGCGGCCGCGGGGCGGAGACTGGACCGGACGCTGACGCAGTTCCGCGAGGCCGGGATCGCCGCCACGGGGCACGTCGTCGACAACGACCCCCTGACGGCGGTCAGGGACGCGATCGCGGTCGAGGAGCCGGACGAGCTGATCGTCTCGACCCACCCGGAAGCCAAGTCCGGCTGGCGCCGGCGCAACCTGCTCGAGGAGATTCGCAAGGCGGCGGGCTCGATCCCGGTCGAGCACGTCACGTCGGACGTCGCGGCCCGTGTCGGCGCGCAGAACGTCCTCGTGATCGCCAACGAGACCGTGCTCGGGGAGCCGCTGCTCGACCGCATCCGTGAGAAGGCGCACGCGGGCGGAGGGGAGACGACGTTCCTGATCGTCTCCCCCCAGAGCGATCCGAACCAGGCGGCGCACCCGGAGGCCGAGCGGCGCCTCCGCCGGATGCTGACGCAGCTGCGCTCGGAGGGGATCGAGGTGCACGGCCAGGTCGCGCATCCGGATCCGTTCACCGCCGCCATGCACGCCGTCCGCGACGAGCGTGTCGACGCCATCATCGTCTCGACGTTCCCCGAGCAGCGCGGCTCCTCGTGGCTCCGGCGCGACCTCGTCGGCAGGCTCACGAGCGAGGCGAAGGTGCCGGTGGAGCACGTCGTCGTCGAGCCGAGCGCCGTCGCGGACGAGGTGCACGCGTGAGCGCGCACGCGGAGCACGGCCCGTCGGGCCACCACGGCCCGCCGATTGCGAACCAGAGCTCTCGCGTCAGCTCGACGGTGCTCGGGATGTTCCTCTTCATCGCCTCGGAGGCGATGCTGTTCGGCTCGTTCTTCACGGCCTACTTCTTCGCCCGCGTCGTCAACCCGGACGCGCAGCCCTGGCCGCTGCCCCCGTTCCACCTGCCCGTCTTCGTCGCCGGCGTCAACACGGCCGTGCTGCTGACGTCGAGCTTCACGATGCACTGGGCGCTGCAGTCGATCAAGCGCGGCAACAGGACGGGGATGAAGGCGGGGCTCGTGCTGACGCTGCTGATGGGGCTGGCGTTCCTGCTGACCCAGATGCTCGAGTACGCGCGGATCGGCTTCAACCCGGGGGACGGGGCGTTCGGGTCGATCTTCTTCGGCCTGACGGGGCTGCACGGAGCCCACGTCTTCGTCGGGCTGACGCTCCTCACGGTCGCCACCGTTCGCGCCTTCCGCGGGCACTTCACGCCGGAGCACCATCACGGGATCGAGCTCCCGGGAATCTACTGGCACTTCGTCGACGTAATGTGGATCGTGGTGTACGCGACGATCTATCTCTTGTAGGGGAGCCATGGCGAGGAACCCGTTCCGCAGCGAGGCAGAGGCGTACCGCTTCCTCCTGCTGACGGTTGGCTACTTCGCGCTGATCGTCGTCGCCGCCTCGATCGCGACCTGGCTCGGGGTGGTGGTCTTCGTGGCGCTGACGGCGACCGCGCTCGTGCTCTGGCTTCGCTCTCGCTCGAGCGAGCCCGTGCGGCGCCCTGCCGTGGCTGCCCGCTCCGGCGCCGACGATGAGCGGCGGATCCTCGTGATCGCGAACGAGACGGTCGGCGGCGACGAGCTGCTGACGATCCTGCGGCGGAAGGCCGAGGGCGTGCGCGAGCAGGTGCTCGTCGTCTGTCCCGCGCTCAACTCCCAGGTGCGGACGTGGGCGTCGGACGAGGACGGCGCGCGCGCGGCCGCGCAGCTGCGCCTCGACGCGAGCCTGACGCGCTTGCGGCAGGACGGCGTGCAGGCGCGGGGCGAGGTGGGGGACGGAGATCCGCTGCAGGCGATCGAGGACGCGCTGCGGACGTTCGGCGCCGACGAGATCGTGATCTCGACGCACCCGGAAGGCCGCTCGAACTGGCTCGAGCGGAACGTCGTCGGGGCAGCCCGCGACCGGTTCGACGTGCAGATCACCCACGTCGTCGTCGACCTCGACGCGCCCTGACGCCATCGTCCGCCGGGGACATGTCGGGGCCAGGACCCCACACGTCCAGAGAGGCCACTATCGGGCAGGACGCCTCGTCGCTAGCGTCGGCGAGGTGCCGCGGCAACCCCGCTTTCACGTTCCCAACGGCGTCTGGCACGTCACCCACCGTGCGACCGACAGCGAGGTGTTCTTCCGCGAGATCGCCGATTTCCAGGGGTTTCTAGACCTCCTTGATCTCACGGCGCGCTGGGCGCGGTGGGTGTTGCACGACTACTGCCTGATGACGAACCACGTCCATCTCGTGATCCAGACGCCCTTGCCGACGCTCCCAGCCGGCATGCGGCGCTTAATGGGGACCTACGTCGAGGAGTTCAACGCCACGTACGGCAGGCGTGGCGCGCTCGTCCAGGGGCGGTATCACGCGCGACTTGTCGACACCGACGACTACTGGTCGAACTGCCTCCAGTACGTCGCCAACAACCCCGTCACCGCCGGGCTCTGCCGGCGGCCGGAGGACTGGCCGTGGAGCAGCTACGCGCGGCGGCAGAACCCGTCCGTCGCGGACATGTTGGGTCCTGGCCCGGACACGTCCTGCCGGGACGGCTACTTGCCGGTGCTCGCGACGACGTAGTCGGCGACCGCGTCGATCTGCTCCGCCGAGTACGAGTCCTTGAACGCCGGCATCGCGCCCTGGCCGTTCGTGACGCGGTCGACGACGAGCTCCTTGGACGGCTTCGACTCGTCGAGGTTCGGGCCGACGCTGCCGCTCGAGCCGGCGGCTTCCATCGCGTGGCAGCCGCCGCACCCGGCCTCGGCGAAGACCGCCTCGCCGTCGGCGGCCTCGCCGCCACCGTCCTCGCCACCCGTCGTCGTCCCGCCGCCGGCCTCCGAGCCCCCGCCCTGCGCCGGCAGGCCGGCGACCGCCGCCACGTATGCGGCGACTGCATCCGCGTCCTTGCCGGTGACGAGGTCGGCCGGCATGCCCGGCGAGCCCGTGTTCGGCGACTCGATCGGATAGGAGATCTGGTCGCGCACGACGGCCCGGATCGTCCCTTCGCCGAGCCCGTCCTCGCGTGCCTGCCGGAACGCGTCGTCGAGGTTCGGGCCGATGACGCCCTTCGAGCCCGCGTCGGCGAGCACGTGGCAGGAGCCGCACTTGCCCTCGCCGGAGAAGAGCTCCTTGCCGAGGCTCTCGTTGCCGGCCTCGGAGAGACCGCCGGAGCCGCAGCCCGTCGCGGCCAGGGCCGCGATCAGGACCGCGCAGGCGCCGACGAGCCCGCGCAGCCTCACCTAGCTGGTGGACCCCGTTGCGGCTGAGCCTGCACCGACGGCGGCTTCGCGCGTCGGATGGATCGTGAAGACCCGGTCGAGACCGGTGATCTCGAAGATCTTGGTGATGTTGCGGTCGCTGCAGACGAGCGACAGCTGACCCTCGTTCGTGCGCAGGCGCTTCACGCCGCCGACGAGCACGCCGAGCGTGGTCGAGTCGATGAAGGTCGTGTCGCTGAGGTCGACGACGACGTCGCGACCGCCCTGGTCGATCACCTCGAGGAGCTGCTGCTTGAACTCCGGCGCGGTGTACAGGTCGACCTCGCCCGCGAGGGAGATGACGTACTGGTCGTCGCTCAGCTTCTCGGTCTTGACGTCGAAGTTCATCTGGTGGCTGCTCCCCGGTTCGCCGACGGAATGTGTGCTGTTGGTTCCCGGTCCGGGGTGAGTCTAACCGGACGGGGAAGGCGCTTGCGAAGCCTTCAGCTGCGCAACCTGCTGCTTCACGATCGAGGCGCTCGGATCGTCCGGCGCGAGCGCGAGGAAGCGCTCGTACGCGGTGATCGCCTTGGCGACGTTGCCGCTCTGCTGCGCGGCCTGCGCGAGCTCGAGCTGGACGTTCGGATCGCGCGGGAGCGCGGTCGCGAGCTGCTCGTAGGTCTCCTCGGCCTTCTGGTACGAGGTCTGCGCCTTCCCGTACGCCTCGCTCACCTGCTGCGAGGCCTGGGTGGAGATCGCCTCGTCGATCGGGTCGGTCCCGAGCGTCGCGCCGTTGCCGAGATCGAGCGGGACCGAGAACGTGGAGCCGAAGGTGAGATAGCTGGCGCGGAGTTGCGCGAGTTGCGCGTCGCGAGCGAGGGCGTTGGCGCGACCGAGGTGAAGGCCGGCGAGCTCGCGGAGTGCGTCCTCGTCCTTCGGGCGCAGTTCGACGTACTCGGTCAGAACGGTGATCGCCTCGTCCGTCTGCCCGTCCTCCTGCAGCGCGGTCGCCAGGTCGAGCTTCGCCTTGGCGCTCTTCGGGTTCTCCTTCAACTGCTCGCGTGCGTCCGAGACGGAGAGGTTGCCGCTCGTCGAGCCGCTGCCGTCGCGGAGGATGTCGCCGATGCCTGTCCCCTGGTCGGAGCCGATCCCGAACGCCACGAAGCCGACCCCGAAGACGAGCGCGAGGAACACGAACATCCACTTCGCGTGGCGACGAAGCCGCGTGAAGAACATCGTGTCCTCTAGCGCCGCGAGGTCGCTGTCGCGCTTGCGGGGCGCAGCATGCGGCCGCGCGCTGCGGACGCTGCGTCGATCAGCTCGTGCCACTCGGTTCCTCCTCTCTCGTATCTCGTCCGGCCGTCGACAAGCGTAGCCGTGATGCGCTCCGCTGACCCCCCGAAGACCACGGCGGCCGCGGGATCCTCCCATGGTAGATACGGCGAGCCGGCGAGCGAGACGACGGCGACGTCGGCGCGCTTGCCCGGCACGAGCGAGCCGGTCTCACCGTCGAGCCCGAGCGCGCGCGCGCCGCCTAGGGTTGCCAGCTCGAGCGCGTCGGCGGCCGAGAGAGCGTCCGCGCGCTCGCCGCGCGCCCTGGCGAGCGAGACGACGGTGCGCAGCTCCTCGAAGAAGTCGTGCGAGGGGACGGAGGAGACGCCGTCGGTGCCGATCCCGACCCGAAGGCCGGCCGCGCGCAGCTGCTCGAGCGGAGCGACGCCGCAGCCGAGCAGGGCGTTCGAGCGGGGGCAGTGCGCGACTGCGGCTCCGTGGCGTGCGAGCAGCGCGATCTCCTCGTCTTCGACCTTGACGCAGTGCGCGGCGGTCACCCGCTCGTCGAGGAGCCCGGCGCGGGCGAGGCTGCGGATCCCGCTCATGCCCTCCGGCTCGACCAGCATCTCCGCGAAGGGCTGCCACGGGCCCTCGCCCCGCAGGAGCCAGTCGAGCTCGTCCTGGCTCTCGTTCAGATGCGTCGCCACGGGCAGGCCGAGCCCGTGGCAGGCGGCGTAGACCTCGACCGAGCAGGTGTAGGGGGCGTGCGGGGAGATGCCGACGCGCACGCGCTCGGAGAGTGCCGGGGCGACGTAGGTGCGCTTCTCCTCGAACTGGCGCAGTGCGTCGGCGCCGTCGGCGCCGAAGACCTCCAGGTAGACGATCGCCCGCAGCCCGAGCTCGGCGCAGGCGTGCGCGCTCGCGCCCGAGAACGCGAGGTCGCCGACCGTCGTCACGCCGGAGCGCAGGCACTCGGCGGCGCCGAGGCGCGCGATCGCCTCCATGTCGGCCCGCTCGAGGCGGCGCTTCCGCTCGACGTGGGTCGAGATCCAGGGACCGAAGGAGAGGCCGTCGCCGAAGCCCGCGTAGACCGCGTACTCGAGGTGCGTGTGCGCGTTCACGAACCCCGGGACGATCGCCGAGTCGGGGAAGCGCTCGCCCTCACCGAGCTCCCGTGCCGTTCCGACCGCCGCGATCACGCCGTCCTCGATCGCGACGGCGCCGCTCTCGATCGGATCCCCCTCCACCGGCAGCACCCAGTCGGCGGAGAGGATCCTCATTCGACCGCCCAGCGCGACTTCTCGTCGGCGATGTCCCAGCGCTTCTCCATGTAGCTGGAGAGCCAGATCGACAGCTCGAAGAGGATGAAGAGCGGCACGACCTCGAGCGCCAGCGACACCGGGTCGACCGTCGGGAGGAGGATCGCGAAGACGAGCATGCCGAGCATCCCCATCCGCCGGTTCCGGCGCAGCTTCTCGGCCGTCAGCACCCGGAGCCGTACGAGCGCCAGGATGAAGATCGGCATCTGGAACGCGAGCCCGGTCGCCAGCAGGGTCACGGTCACGAACGAGAAGTAGTAGCTCGCCCTGATCTGCACCTGGAAGACGTCGTCGTTGAAGTTGGTCAGGAACTCGAGCGCGCGCGGCATGACCACGAAGTACGAGAAGGCGACGCCGCCCGCGAAGAGCACCGTCGCGAAGGTGGCGAAGACGGCGACGGTGCGCTGCACGCTCGTCTCGATCGCCGGCGCAAGGAACGCCCACAGCTGGTAGAGGAGGATCGGCAGCGTCACCGCGACGGCCGCCGCGAGGCTCACCTTCACCGCGGTCGTGAACGGCTCGACGACGCCGAGCGTGATCAGCTCCTTGTCGTCCGGGAGCGGCCTGCTGAGCCAGTCGACCAGGCGCTCCTGGAACGCGAACGCGACGGTGAACGCCGGCGCGAGCGTCAACAGGCTGATCAGCAGCCGGCTGCGCAGCTCGCCGAGATGCTCGACGAGCGTTGCTTCCTCGCCGTGCTGCAGGCGCCGCGGCAGACGCTTCAGGGCCATGCGCCGCTAGAGGCTAGGAGACTTCGCGCTCGCGCGCTTGCTGCTGTTGCGCGACCGGGTGCTCTTCGGCGGGCGGAAGCTCCTGCGCGAGGCGGTGGTGCACGGCCTCGTCGTCGTCGTCCTTGCCCGAGATCGAGTCCTTGAACTCGCGCATGCCCTTGCCGAGCGAGCGGCCCATCTCGGGGAGGCGCTTCGGGCCGAAGATGACGAGCAGCGCGACCAGGAGGATGACGAGCTCGGTGACGCCGATTCCAAAGGGCATGCTCGGGACTGTACCACCGTTTGCCCAAGCCGAACCCAGCGGGTCGCGCGCGAGGAGCGCCGCCCGGCCGAGCCTCGGTAAGATCGAGGGGATCGCCGCGCTCGCGGTGCCTTTGGCGGCAGCGGGGATCGGCTACCATGGAGTCACGAAGCGGCGCTGAAAGCCGCACGAATCCTGGAAAAGAGGGATCACAAGCTTGGCGTTTCTGGAGATCAAGAACCTGCACGTCGCGCTCGAGGACGGCACCGAGATCGTCAAGGGGGTCGACCTCGCGGTCGACCTGAACGAGAAGCACGCGATCATGGGCCCGAACGGCACCGGCAAGTCGACCCTCGCCTACGCGCTGATGGGCCACCCCTCGTACGAGATCACCGAGGGCGAGATCCTCGTCGACGGCGTCGACGTCTCCGAGCTGGGCGCCGACGAGCGCGCGCAGAAGGGCCTCTTCCTCGCCTTCCAGTACCCGCAC
>JANPKC010000190.1:0-6010 GCA_031425855.1 Actinomycetes bacterium
CCCACGCCCCCTCCAGGCTCAAAGGCCTAGGCTTTTGAGCGGCGAGCTGCGGGCCTGGCTGGACGCGGGCGAGCGGTCGGACGAGGACTTCGTCGACGCCGTCTTCGCGCTGGTGCTCCGCCGCGAGCCCGAGCCGGAGGCCCGGGAGCGGGCGCTCGCGAAGCTCCGGGATGGGACGCTCTCGCGCGCGACGCTCGTGCACGAGCTCGCCGGCGCGCCCGAGTTCGAACGCGTCCGGCTGCTCGACGACGGGATCGCGTTCGCCCGTGGTGCGCGCGCCCGGGGCGAGCGGCCACGCTGGCTCCAGGGTCCGCCCGGGATCGACGAGCGCGTGATCGAGATCCCGTGGGTGCTCGCGCGCCTGCGCCCGGGTCGTGCGCTCGAGGTCGGATACGCGTTCGCCGAGCCGCCGTATCTCGCGGCGCTGCTGCGGGCGGGTTTCGACGAGCTGGTGGGCGTCGACCTCGCGGAGGCCGACATCCCCGGGCTGACCGGCGTGCAGGCGGACGTCCGCGACCTTCCATTCGACAACGGCGCGTTCGATCTCGTCCTCTGCGTCTCGACGCTCGAGCACGTCGGCGCTGACAACACCGGCTACGGGCTCGGCGCGGAGGACGACGGCTCCACGCGGCTGACCGCCCTGCGCGAGCTTCGCCGCGTGCTGGCGCGGGGCGGCCGGCTGCTGATCACGGTGCCCTGCGGCGAGCCCGGCGACTATGGCTGGTTCCACCAGGACGATGTTCGCGGCTGGACGCGCCTCTTCACCCGGGCGGGATTCTTCGTCGAGGAGCAGGAGGTCTACGAGCTCGCCGAGGACGGCTGGCGCGCTGCGCCCGAGCTCGACACGGCGGGCTTGCGCTACGGCGAGCGGGGGCCGGCGGCGTCGGCGGTGCTGTGCGCAGAGCTCTCTCCTCGGCGGCTGCGGCGGCTCCTCAGCCCGGACGGGATCGAGCGAACGGCCCGCCGCCGCGCGCCGCGCCCGCTCCGGAAGCTGCGCCGCCTCCCCCGTTCGAGTTAGGTCCCGGCTCAAGGTTCGGTCCCAGCGGCCGATACCTTTGTCGACAAGGCTTTCGATCCGGGGGGAAACGAATGCGCCTGCTGCTGGTCGACGACGATGCCGGGTTCCGCGAGCTGCTGCGGACCACGTTCGAGGACGTCCAGGTCGAGGTGGACGAGGCCGGAAGCGCGGCCGAGGCCGAAGCGCGCATCTCCGCGGCGCGGCCGGACGTGATCGTGCTCGACGTCGGCATGCCCGGCATGGACGGTCTCGCGTTCTGCCGTGAGCTGAAGGCGAGCGACGACACCCGCGACATCCGGGTCGTCCTGCTGACCGGCATGGAAGACGTGGAGGACGTGGCCGGCGCGGCGGGCGCGGACGCGCTGCTCTTGAAGCCGTTCCGGCCGCTCGAGCTGCTCGGCGTTGTGGAGCGCCTCGCGGGCACCGGCGTGGGGGCGCCGATGCGCCGCGCAGGTCAGCGATCTGGCGGCCGCTCCGACGAGGAGCAGCTCGTCCTCTACGCCCGCGACCTCCGTCACCTCGTCGAGATCGAGCGCGCCCAGCGCGGGCTGCTCGAGAGCGCCTACAAGGAGACGGTCTCCGCGCTCGCGACCGCGCTCGGCACGAAGGACACCGGCACGCGGCAGCACTCCCAGCGGGTTCAGCGCTACGCGCTCGAGCTGGCCCGCGCGATCGATCCCGAGCTCGCCGCCGACCCCGCGCTCGAGTACGGCTTCCTCCTGCACGACATCGGCAAGATCGGCGTGCCCGACCAGATCCTGCTCAAGCCGGTCGAGCTGAACGAGGCGGAGTGGCGCGTGATGAGGGCCCACACCGTGCTCGGCGCGCAGATGATCGGCGGCGTCGCCTTCCTGCACGACGCCGGCGTCCAGGTCGTCCGCTCCCACCACGAGCGCTGGGACGGCGACGGCTATCCCGACGGCCTCGTCGGCGAGGAGATCCCGCTCGGCGCCCGCATCTTCGCCGTCGCAGACGCCGTCGACGCGATCACGAACCACCGCCCCTACCGCGCCGCCCGCAGCTGGCGCGACTGCCGCCGCGAGATCGTCGCGCAGGAGGGGGCTCAGTTCGACCCGATGGTCGTGGACGCGTTCTGCGACCGCGAGCACGTGCTGCACGAGATCCGCCGCGAGTTCCTCGCCGCCGCGTAGGCGGCTTGTGTTGAAACAACACAAGCTCTTTTCCTACCGCGCGGCTGAGCGGGCTCGACTCGAGTTTGTGTTGAAACAACACAAGCTCGATCCCGACGAGCTGCTCGTGCTCGCGGCTCAGTAGACTCGGGGCCCTCATGGACTTCGCCCTGACCGGGGATCAGCGGGAGATCCAGGCGCTCGCGCGCGAGTTCGCGCAGGCCGAGATCGAGCCGAACGCCGCCGCGTGGGACCGCGAGCACCGCTTCCCGACCGAGCTGTACGAGAAGCTCGCCGAGCTGGGGCTGATGGGCGTCTGCGTGCCGGAGGAGCTCGGCGGCGCCGGTGCCGACTTCCTCTCCTACATCCTCGTGCTGGAGGAGCTCTCGCGCGCCGACGCGGGAGTGGGGGTGACGGTCGCGGTGCACACGAGCGCGTGCACGCTGCCGATCCTCGCCTTCGGCACCGAGGAGCAGCGGGAGCGCTTCGTCCCGCCGCTCGCGAGTGGCGCGACGATCGGTGCGTTCGCGCTCACCGAGCCCGAGGCGGGCTCGGACGCCGGCTCGTTGCGCACGCGCGCCGACGCGGACGGCGACGGCTGGACGATCACCGGCGGCAAGCAGTGGATCACGAACGGCAGCTACGCCGGCACGTTCCTCACCTTCGCCCGCAGCGAGCCCGAGATCGAGGGCGCACGCGGCGTCTCGGCGTTCCTGCTCGACGCCGAGCACGTCCGGGTGACGCGCGAGGAGGAGAAGCTCGGCCTCAACTCGTCCTCGACCGCCGACCTCGTGATCGAGGGCGCGCAGGTCGGGCGCGACCGGCTCCTGCACGAGGAGGGCCGCGGCTTCGCGATCGCGATGTCGACCCTCGACGGCGGCCGGATCGGGATCGCCGCCCAGGCGCTCGGGATCGCGCAGGCCGCGTACGACGTGGCGCGGGAGTACGCGAAGGAGCGGCGCACGTTCGGCAAGCGGATCGCCGAGCACCAGGCGATCCAGTTCAAGCTCGCCGACATGTCGACGGAGATCGACGCGGCGCGCCTGCTCGTCTACCGCGCCGCGTGGCTGAAGGAGCAGGGCGAGCCGCACACCGAGGCCGGCGCGAAGGCGAAGCTCTTCGCCTCCGAGATGGCCCGCCGACAGACCGCGGAGGCGATCCAGATACTCGGCGGCTACGGCTACACGAAGGAGTTCCCCGTCGAGCGCTACTACCGCGACGCGAAGATCACCGAGATCTACGAGGGGACGAGCGAGATCCAGCGGCTCGTGATCGCCCGCCGGATCCTCGAGCTCCAGCGCGAGCCCGCCCAAGCCTGATGCGGCCGGCCGGATGAGAGAGCGCGACGAGCCCGTCCGCCTGACGCGGATCTACACGCGCGGCGGCGACGAGGGCGAGACCTCACTCGGCGACGGCTCGCGCGTCTCGAAGCTCGACTGCAGGATCGGCGCCTTCGGCACGGTCGACGAGCTCAACTCGGCGCTCGGGCTCGTCCTCGCCGGCGACGTGCCGGATGCGATGCGGGAGCCGCTCGTCCGGATCCAGAACGAGCTCTTCGACGTCGGCGCCGACCTCTCCGTCCCCTGGGGCGTCACGGACCGCCTGCGCGTCGAGCAGCGGCTGATCGACCGGCTCGAGCAGCTCTGCGACGAGTTCAACGCCGACCTGGCGGAGCTGCGGAGCTTCGTGCTCCCGGGAGGAACCGAGACGTCCGCGCGGCTGCACGTGGCGCGGACGATCTGCCGCCGGGCCGAGCGCGACGTCCTCGTCGGCTCGAAGGAGGTCGAGCTGAACCCGCTCGTGCTCGCCTACCTGAACCGGCTCTCCGACCTGCTCTTCATCCTCGCCCGCGCAGCGAACGCGGGTGGCGACGAGCCGCTATGGAAGCCTGGGGGCTCGCGCTAGCAGCAGCAGGTCGTTCGTGCCGGGTGCTCTAGCGGCCGGCGATGGCTGCTATCGCCTTCGCGAGCTGCTTCGCGGTCGTGGTGCGGGGCAGCGCGAGGACGGCGCCGGCGCGAACCGACTGCATCCGGCGCGCGGGCTCGCGCGAGATCGCGATCACGCCCACCTTGGGGAAGACGGCGCGGAGGTCGGCGATGAAGCGGGTTCCGTAGGCGTCGGCGTCGACCACGACGACGCCGACGTCGTGTCCCGTGGATGCGACCAGGGCGAAGGTCTGGTCGGCTCCGGACGCGGAGCTGACGCGGCGGGGCATGCCCGCCTGGCCCGGCTCGAGTGCCTCGCCGGGAGGGGTCTCGCCGGCGAGCACGATCTCGATCTCGTCGCGCTTCGGCTTCACCTGCGCGAGCGCCGGGCCGACGAGCGTGATCGCGATCGTGCGGCTGATCGTCTCCGTGCCCGAACGGGCGACCCACGTCAGGGAGTACGAGCCGGGCTTGCGGATCTGCCGCGGCAGGCGCAGCTTGACGACGTTCGCGCCCGCCTTGACCCGGAGCTTCCAGCTGTAGAGCCGGTGCTTCTTCACGTCGCGGAGGGTGACCGTCACCTGGGCGGGCTTCGAGACGTTGATCCGCACCGCGATCGTCGTCGTCTTCTTCAGCTCGAGCCGCTTCGAGCCCGCGACCGAGAAGGCGAGCCGCGTCTGCGGCGCCGCGATACCCCGGGCGACGACGAGGTCGACGGGGGTGGATGCGAGCGCGAGCTGGATTCCGGCCGGCTGGACGACGGTGCCTGCGGGAGCCGTCGCGACCGTCGCCTCGCTGACCTTGCCGACGCCGAAGCCGGCGGCGCCGAGCGCTGCCGAGGCCTCGCCGAGGGTCTTTCCCGTCAGGGACGGGACGGCGCGGAGCGGAGCCGTCTGGCGGCTGACGTTGCCGGCCGCGTCCTTCTGGGCGAGCGTGAAGCTGCGCGTGTCGCCCGCGGCGAACGCGCCGAGCTTCGCCTCGAACTCGGTCGGGCCGAACTCGCGGTAGCCCTCGCCGTTGACGTAGAGGAGGACGTTGCCGATCTGGCCGCTGCCGTCCGTGCCGGGGATCCAGCGGAGCGTCAGCCCGTCGCCGGCGACGATGCCCGCGAGCCCCGTCGGCTCGGTCGGCGCCTCGCCGTCGCGCGCGAGCGCGTACCAGGTCAGGTGGCGCGTCAGGATGTGGACGCCGGCGCCGTCGCGGTACCAGCCGTCCTGCTGACCGGCCGGGAGCGAAGCGCCCTGGAGCAACGGCAGTGTCCGCCACGTCGTGCCGTCCTGCGACGTCGCCGGCACCGTCGGCTCGCCGGACGGGTTCGGGATCAGGATCTCGATCGGCGCCGCGAAGGTCGTCACCGGCGTACCGGCCAGCGCCCAGCGGGCGGTCACCTCGACGAGCTGCGTCCCGGGGAGGAGGCCCATCCCGAGGACGGGAGCCGGCGGGGCGAGGTCGACGCGAAGAACCATGAAGTCCGAGGGACCCGGCACCGAAGGCCAGGCCGCGGACGCGAGCGTCACGGAGGCGAGGCTTCCCGGGGAGACGAGCGTCGACGAGCCACCGGGCTGCGCGCTCATCTCCACCGGCGGCCGGTCGGCGGCGACGGCGCTCTCGATCGTGATCGCGACGCGGAACGGGACGCGCGTGCCGCTCGCGTCCTCGAGCTCACCGGAGAGGACGTGCAGGCCGTCGGCGAGGGCGCCGGTCGCGAACGTGAGCTGATTGCCGGAGATCGCCGGCGCGGGTGCGGCGGCGCCGTCGAGCAGCGCGCCTGGGGCGGTCACCGGCTCGGAGGCGGTCAGGACGATCTGGTTCGCGGATGCGGAGACGGAGCCGTCGGCGGGTGCGGCCGAGACGAGCTGCGGGGCGGTGTTGTCGAGGCGGACGTCCTCCCGGATCGACGGGGTCGACGGGTTGCCGAGGCCGTCGAAGCCGATCGC
>JANPKC010000191.1:0-12724 GCA_031425855.1 Actinomycetes bacterium
CGTTGCCTGCCGCGCCCACGCTCAGCCAGATCCGCGTTCCCCGGAACCGCGCCGACTCTCCCTGCGCGAGGACGCGCTCGTCGAGCACCCGGCCGTTCTCGGAGCCGACCCGGGCCGAGAACCAACTGTCGCCGCGCGAGGCGGTCACGACGACGAGCGTCGCGGCGGAAGCGGACGGCTGGGTCGTGGCCGGCGGCGTGGTGGTCGAAGGCGCGCGAGCGGGCGGCGTCGTGGGTGCGGTCGTGGCCGGCGCCGTCTCGGCGGGCGGCTCCGTCGTCGACTGCCCGCTCGACTGCCCGGTCGACTGGACGGGAGGCGGCGCCGGCAGCGCCTCGGTGGACGTGCTCGCCGGCTCGGAGGGCGAGTCGATCGGGATCGCACCGCCCACGACGAGGACGAACACGACGAAGAGCACGGCGCTCACGGTGGCGAGCAACCAGAAGAGGATCCCGGAGAGCGTCTGCCTGGTCATTTGCGGATCCACGCGGCCCGTATTCGCTTCGGGCTGCCGACTCCCTTGATTCGCGTTGCATTGTGCACAAGCACCTGCAATATTGGCTGCACCGGAGTGAGTTTCGCGCAGAGCAGCGAGCTCACCCGCACTTGCGCCGCGCCCCTTCGACCCTGGGCGGCCACGGGGTCAGGGGGTGGGGCGTATCGGCATCGACCGTAGCGGCGCGCATCGGGCCGGGATCGTCCCCGGGGCGTCCTGGGGGGTAAGTGGGCGCGCCCGGGGAGTGCGGCCTCTCCCACAACACGTCCTTGACCACGAGACGCCTACAGAGCAGACGGCCCGGGCGGCTGGTCGCGGGGCGCACCCACGGGCAGGGTAGCCCTTTTCCGGGCGTGCCGACTCACCTGGGCCGGCCTCGGCGCACCGGCTCGATCCGCCGCCGCACGACCAGCACCCCGAGACCGAGCGACGCGACGCCGAAGGCGAAGAAGGCCGCGCGGTAGCCGAACTCGCGCTGCTCCCACCGCCGCTCGTACGCCGCCTGGTCGAAGTCACGGCACGCCGCGGGGCGGCCGTGCTCGCAAAACCACGCGTCCTCCTGCGCTGCGAACTGCACCTCTCGCTTGTGCCGGTGGTCGATCGCGGCGACCAGCGCCACGAGCAAGGCGGCGGCTCCGGCTGCGAGCGCGAGGCGGGTCATGCCATCAAGTACGCGAGCGTCTATGCGTGACCTGCAATTGGAGGCGTCGCTCGACGAAACAGGGGCGACAGGACTCGAACCTGCGACATTCGGTTTTGGAGACCGACGCTCTACCAGCTGAGCTACGCCCCTTCGCTCGAGCGGATTGTAGCCTTGCCCCGGATGCTCTCCCAGCGACACGCGCTCGGGCTGCTCTTCCTCGCGCTCGCGCTCGGCTTCGGGTTCATCGCCTACAGCTCGGGGCGGGCCGGGTTCTGGGTGATCGCGTTGCCGGCGGCGGCGCTCGGGGGCTGGATGGTGACCATGTCGCTGCGCCTCCTGCGCCGAACCTAGGAGGTGTGCCGACGCGTCGGCTGAGCACGCCCTGACACACCCTCCTAGAAAGAATCCGGCCTCACGCGACGTATTCTCTCGCCATGGCGAAGGTCGAGGACACGAGTGCGCTCTGGCAGGAGTATCGGCGGTCGCGCGATCGCGGCGTCCGCGACCGGCTGATCCTCACCTACGCGCCCCTCGTCAAGTTCGTCGCAGGCCGGCTCGGCAGCGGCCTGCCGGCCCACGTCGACGAGGGCGATCTCGTCTCGTACGGGCTGCTCGGGCTGATCGGCGCGATCGAGCGCTACGACCCCGACCGCGAGATCAAGTTCGAGACGTACGCGATCGCGCGGATCAAGGGCGCGATCATCGACGAGCTGCGCGCGCTCGACTGGGTGCCGCGCTCGGTCCGCGCCCGCGCCCGCGACATCGAGCGCGCGATCGCCGAGCTGGAGAAGAAGCTGCACCGTGCCCCGACCGACGAGGAGATCGCCGGGAAGCTCGGGCTCACCGAGGACGAGCTCGGCAACAGCCTGACCGAGATCTCGCGCTCCTCGATCGCCGCCCTCGACGAGCTCTGGACGGTGTCGGCCGGCGGCGACCAGATCGCGCTGATCGACACGATCGAGGACACGCAGGGCCCGGAGCCGCAGTCGGCGCTCGCGCAGACCGAGATGAAGGAGGCCCTCGGCGAGGCGATCGCGCGCCTGCCCGAGCGCGAGAAGCTCGTCGTCACGCTCTACTACTACGAGGAGCTGACGCTGCGCGAGATCGGCGAGGTGCTGGGCGTCACCGAGTCACGCGTCTCGCAGTTGCACACGAAGGCGATCCTCCGCCTGAAGGCACGCCTGGGCACCGCCCGCGTGCCGCTCGGGTAGCGGCGCCGGGTTACGATTCGGCCCCAGTCACCGGAGATCCGAGGAGGAAGCCGCGCATGCCCGCTTTCGAGCCTGGAAAGATCCGCAACGTCGCCGTCGTCGGTCACCGCGGCACGGGCAAGACATCGCTCGTCGAGGCGCTGCTCTTCCAGGCGGGCGAGACGAACCGCCTCGGCACGATCGACGCGGGCTCGACGGTCTCCGACTGGGACGACGACGAGCAGCAGCGGAAGATGTCGATCGCGCTCTCGCTCACGCACGCCGAGTGGCAGGAGCGCAAGCTCAACCTGATCGACGTCCCGGGCGACCCGAGCTTCCAGGGCGAGGCGCGCTGCGCGCTGCGCGTCGTCGAGGGAGCGCTGTTCGTCCTCAGCGGCGTCATGGGCGTCGAGGTCGGCACCGCCCGCGTCTGGAAGCGGGCCGAGGAGCTCGGGATCGCCCGCGTCCTCTTCGTCAACATGCTCGACCGCGAGCGCGCCGACTTCTTCCGCGCGCTCGGTCAGATGCAGGAGCAGCTCTCGTCCCGCTGCGTCGCCGTGCAGCTGCCGATCGGCGCCGAGCACGAGCTGACGGGAATCGTCGACATCCTCCACATGTGCGCCTACACGAGCCCCGAGGGCGGCAAGGAGCCGGAGCCGGGGCCGATCCCCGACGAGCTCGCGGGCCTCGTCCAGGAATATCGCGAGAAGCTGCTCGACGAGGTCGTCCAGACGGACGAGGCGCTGATGGAGAAGTACCTCGAAGGCGAGGAGCTCGGCGTCGAGGAGGTCGCCCACGCGCTCAAGGACGCCGTCACCCGCGGCGAGGTCTTCCCGGTCGCCTGCGGCGTCGCGACGAAGAACCTCGGCACGCACGCGCTGCTCGACCTGATCGTCGAAGGCGTGCCGTCGCCCGCGAAGGCCGGCTCGATCACCCACATCGAGGGCGCCGAGACGGCCGCCTTCGTCTTCAAGACGATCGCCGACCCGTTCGCGGGGCGGATCAATCTCTTCCGCGTCCTCCAGGGCTCGGTCCGGCCCGACCAGACGCTCGTCGACGCGCGCACCCACGCGAAGGAGCGGATGGGCTCGCTTCTCTTCCAGCAGGGCAAGGAGCACATCCCCGCGACCGAGTTCGGCCCGGGCGACATCGGCGCCGTCGCCAAGCTGAAGGAGGTGCAGACGGGCGACCTCCTGCTCGACAAGGAGGTCGCGACCGACGTGCCCGAGATCGGCTTCCCCGAGCCGGTGATGAGCTTCGCGATCACGCCGAAGGCGAAGGGCGACGAGGAGAAGGTCGCGCAGGCGATCAGGCGGCTGGGCGAGGAGGATCCGACGCTGCGGCTGCGGCGCGACCAGCAGACCGGGGAGGAGATCCTCTCCGGGATGAGCCAGATGCACGTCGAGGTCGTGCTCGAGCGCGCCAAGCGCCGCTTCGGCGTCGACGTCGAGCTGCACCCGCCGCGGGTGCCGTACCTGGAGACGATCCGGAAGGAATCGCGCTCCCATGCCCGCTACAAGAAGCAGACCGGCGGCCGCGGCCAGTTCGGCGACTGCACGATCGTGCTCGAGCCGATCGAGGGCAACGTCGGCTACGAGTTCGTGGACAAGATCGTCGGCGGCGTCATCCCGCAGAGCTTCCGGCCGGCGGTCGACAAGGGCATCCAGGAGGCGATGCACCACGGGGAGCTCGCAGGCGCACCCGTCCAGGGAGTGCGGGTGCTGCTCGTCGACGGCTCCTACCACACCGTCGACTCCTCGGAGATGGCGTTCAAGATCGCCGGCTCGATGGCGTTCAAGGAGGCGTACGCGAAGGCGGAGCCGATCCTGCTCGAGCCGATCATGGAGCTCGAGGTGACCGTGCCCGACGAGGTCGTCGGCGCCGTCAACGGCGACCTCAACTCGAGGCGCGGGCGCCTGCACGGGATGGAGCCGGCCTCGGGGATGACGACGATCAAGGCCGAGGTGCCGATGGCCGAGATGCTCACCTACCTGCAGACGCTGACCTCGATCACGGGCGGCCGCGGCGACTACTCGATGCACTTCCTGCGCTACGAGGAAGTGCCCGCGCACGTCGCCCAGCGGGTGATCGAGGACACCAAGCGCGAGCGCGAGGCCGCGGCAGCTCATTGATTTAGGCTGGAAATCGCTACAGTCGTCGGCATGCGTGTGACGCGTTCAACCGCAACGCGCACCTGTGCGATCTGCGAGCGCTCGCTCCTGATGGGCGAGCATGCGCTTCGGTTCTCGCCCGGAGGGGGCGAGTACGTCGACGTCTGCCCGCTCTGCGCCGAGATCGCGCTCGAGCACGGTTGGATGCGCGAGGGAAGCCCCTCGCTGCCGACGGTGCCGCTCGAGGCGCGCAGGCGCAAGAGCCGCTGGGGCGGCCTGCTCGGGGGCGGTCGGCGGGCCGAGGAGGCACCCGTCGCCGACGAGCCGATCCTCCGCCGGCTCTCCGAGCCCGAGCTCGCGGTCGTGGAGGCCGCCGACCTCTTCAACTCGAGCGCGCACCGGCGTACCGTCTCGGGGGTCGCCAAGAGCCTCGGCGCGCCGAAGGCGTCGATCGTGCCGCTCTCCGGAGTCAGCGGCGAGATGATCGTGACCGTCGCCTGGGAGATCTCGTGGTACCAGTACCGCGTCTCGCCCGACGCTGCGCAGCCGGTTCGGCTCGTCGAGCGCGGCCACGACCTCGAGGAGCTCGAGTCCGGCTTCGGGGAGTGGAACGCGCACCTGGCCGACGACGGCCGCCTGATGCCGGACATCGCCCGGGTCTGAGCCGATGCCCGAGGCGGGGACGCTGCTCGTCTTCGGCCTGGCCGCGCTCGCGCTGATCGTCGGTCCCGGCCCCGCCGTCCTCTACATCGTCTCCCAGAGCATCGACCGCGGCCGCCTCGCCGGGTTCGTCTCCGCTCTCGGGATCGCCGCCGGCGCGCTCGTCCACGTCGCGGCGGCCGCGATCGGCCTCTCGTCGCTCCTCGTCTCCTCGGCGACGGCGTTCAACGCGGTCAAGTACGCGGGCGCCGCCTACCTGATCTGCATGGGCCTCTGGACGATCTTTCGGCGCCCCGACGAGGAGCCGGCCGGCGCCCCGAGCGAGCGGCGGCTGCGGCGGCGCTTCGGCCAGGGCGTGGTCGTCAACGTGCTCAATCCGAAGACGGCTCTCTTCTTCTTCGCCTTCCTGCCGCAGTTCGTCGACCCCGAGCGAGGCGCGGCGGCGCTGCAGATCGCGGTGCTCGGGCTCGTCTTCGTCACGATCGCCGTCGTCAGCGACAGCCTGTGGGCGCTCGCCGCGGGGACGGCGTCCGAGCGCCTGCGCGGCAACCGGCGATTCCTCTCCGTGCAGCGGTACGTCTCCGGATCGGTCTTCGTCGGCCTCGGCGCGCTCACGGCCGCGGCGAAACGTCACTAGAACGGGGTCTGGCGCCGACCGGCCGGGTTCGTAGACTGAGACCATGATCTATTGCGTGATCCCGCGCGATCTCGAGGCCGACCTCTTCGACAAGATGGTCGAGTACTACAAGGACAATCCCAACGTGACGGTCATCCTCGACCGGCGCGAGGGGGAGGACCGGCGCAACGGCCGCGAGTACGGCGGCAAGCGGGAGACCCGCGACCGGCGCCGCGCGCGGATCCCGGGGACGTTCCCCGAGACCGACAGCCTCACGACCGAGTAGGAACCTCCCCCGATCGGGTGGCGAACGCCGCTGCGCGGCGGCCGAAGCTCGTCGTATGTCGTACGACGAGTATGAGGGCCGCAGGACGATCTCGATCCCGCTCGTGGTCGCCGGCCTCGCCGTGCTCGCGGCCCTCGGCGTCTCCCTCTTCGCCGTCGCCTCCGTCCGGGAGCAGCGCATGCGCGTCGACCTGCTCCGCACCGACGTGCGGGAGCTCGAGGGCCGCCTCGAGGAGTTCCGGCTCTCCGACCAGCAGCTCGAAGGCCGCCTGAAGACCTCGGAGGGCAAGCTCCGCGAGAAGGACCAGGGGATCGCGCCGCTCGCCGCGCGCGTCCTCAAGAGCGTCTTCACCGTCAAGACCGACGACGGGCTCGGCGCGGGCTTCGCCGGCTGGACCGCGGACGGTCAGCTCTACGTCGTCACCGCGGCCCACGTCGTCTCGGAGGTCGGCCAGCAGGTGCTGCTCGAGCGCAACACCGGCTCCTGGCGCGCCGAGGTGGTCGCGCGCGACCGCGGCCGTGACCTCGCGGTGCTGCGGGTCGACGGAAAGCCCGTCGGCGCGAAGCCGCTCTGGCAGAAGGCTCTCCCGAACAAGCCCCGAGTCGGCGACGCGCTCCTGCTCGTCGGCAGCCCGTTCGGGCTGGGCGGCACCGTCACGAGCGGCGTCGTCAGCCGCGTGCGGCCGAAGGAGATCCAGACCGACGCGGCCGCGAACCCCGGCAACTCCGGCGGCCCGGCCGTCGACCGCAAGGGCCGCGTCGTCGGCGTCCTCGTCGCCGGCGGCGGCGAGAACATCAACTTCGCCGTCCCGGTCGCCCGCCTCTGCGGCTCGCTTCGCGACTGCTGACTACACTGCGGCCCGATGGCGGTCGCGGAGAAGCGGTTCAAGAACTACGTCGGCGGCTCGTGGACGGACGCCGCCTCCGGCGCGACCTTCGAGTCGACCGTCCCCGCGACGGGCGAGTCGCTCGGGACGTTCCCGCGCTCGACCGCCGAGGACGTCGACCGCGCCGTCGAGGCCGCCAAGGGGGCCTTCGAGGAGTGGCGGCTCGTGCCCGCCCCCGAGCGGGGCAACGTCCTCTTCCGCTTCGCGCGGCTGCTCGAGGAGCAGAAGGACGAGCTGACCGAGCTGATGAGCCGCGAGATGGGCAAGGTGCTCGCGGAGGCCGGGGGAGACGTGCAGGAGGCGATCGACATGTCGGTCTACATGGCCGGCGAGGGGCGCCGCCTCTTCGGCCAGACGACGCCGTCGGAGCTGCGGGACAAGTTCCAGATGTCGGTACGGATGCCCGTGGGCGTCGTCGGCGCGATCACGCCCTGGAACTTCCCGATCGCAATCCCGGCCTGGAAGCTCGCGCCGGCGCTCGTGGCGGGAAACACGGTCGTGCTCAAGCCCGCCGAGGACACTCCGCTGCTGGCCGAGCGCTTCGTCGAGCTGCTCGGCGCCGCCGGGCTCCCGGACGGTGCCGTCAACCTCGTCCACGGCTTCGGCGAGGAGGCGGGCGACCGGCTCGTCCGCCATCCCGACGTCCCGATCATCACCTTCACAGGCTCCCGCGAGACGGGCATCGCGGTCACGAAGGCCGGCGCGGACGGGCTCAAGCACGTCCACCTCGAGCTCGGCGGCAAGAACGGGATCATCGTCATGGACGACGCCGACCTCGAGCTCGCGGTCGAGGGGATCCTCTGGTCGGCCTTCGGCACCTCCGGCCAGCGCTGCACCGCCGCGAGCCGCGTGATCGTGCACGAGGCGGTCTACGGCGAGCTGCAGACGCGGCTCGTCGCGCGTGCCGAGAAGATGAAGATCGGCCCCGGCTGGGACCCCGAGACCGATCTCGGCCCCGTCATCAACCAGGAGTCGCTCGACAAGATCCACTCCTACACCGGGATCGGGTCGGACGAGGGAGCGAAGCTCCTCACCGGCGGCGAGCAGGCGACCGACGGCGACCTCGGCAAGGGCTTCTTCTACCGGCCCACCATCTTCGCCGACGTCGACCCGCAGATGCGGATCGCGCAGGAGGAGATCTTCGGCCCGACGACCGCGCTGATCCCCGTCAAGAGCTTCGACGAGGCGATCCGGGTCACGAACGGGATCCGCTACGGGCTCTCGTCCTCGATCTTCACGCGCGACGTGAACAAGGCGTTCCGCGCCATGCGAGACCTGCAGACCGGAATCACGTACATCAACGCGGGCACGACCGGCGCCGAGGTGCACCTGCCGTTCGGCGGCACGAAGGACACCGGCAACGGCCACCGCGAGGCCGGCCAGGCGGCGCTCGACGTCTTCACGGAGTGGAAGTCGCTCTACATCGACTACTCCGGCAAGTTGCAGCGCGCGCAGATCGACAACGTCGAGCAGCCCACGCCGTAAAGGCCAAGCTCTTCACCGACGGCGGTGCACGCGGCAACCCCGGCCCGGCGGCCTACGGATACGTGATCGAGGCGGCGGACGGCACGGTGCTCGCAGCCCACGGCGAGGCGATCGGCGTCGCGACCAACAACGTCGCCGAGTACAGCGCCCTCGTCGCGGGGCTAGAGAAGGCCGCCGAGCTCGGCATGCGCGAGCTGGAGGTCGTCTCCGACTCGGAGCTGATGGTCAAGCAAATGCGCGGTGAGTACCGGGTCAAGAACGAGGCGCTGCGCGAGCTCTCGGTGCGGGCCGGCCGGCTCGCGCGGGAGATCGGCACCGTGACCTACACCGCCGTCCGCCGCGAGCACAACGAGCTGGCCGACCGGCTCGTCAACGAGGCGCTCGACGCCGCCGGCTAGCCCGTGCCGACGACGTGCAGCAGCTCCGCCAGCGTGTACGGCTTCTGGAGGAACTCGACCGCCGCGGACGCATCGACCGAGTCGGGGCTGTAGCCGCTGCTCAGCACAACCCGTACGCGCGGGTCGATGGCGCGGAGGGCATGCAGGACGTCCTCGCCCGAGCGGCCTGGCATGGTCAGGTCGAGCAGCACGCACACGATCTCGTCGCGGTGCTGTGCGAAGCACTCGAGCGCGGCGTCGCCGTTGTTCGCCCTGAGGACGGCGTAGCCGCCCGCGGCGAGAGCCTTCTCGGCGACGTCGAGGACGACTTCCTCGTCGTCGACGACGAGCACGGTGCCCGCCCCGGCCGGCGGCGCGACGGCGGAGGCGAGCGGAGCCTGCTCGTGCGGAGTGGCCGGAAGCAGCACCGACATCGTGGTCCCGATTTCCGGGGCGCTCGTCACGCAGAGCGCCCCGCCGTGGCCGCGGACGATCCCGAGCGAGGCGGCCAGACCGAGCCCGCGGCCGGTGAACTTCGTCGTGAAGTACGGCTCGAAGATCCGCTCGACGACGTCAGTGTCCATTCCGCGGCCCTCATCGGCGATCTCGACGAGGACATACGGGCCGGGCTCCAGCTGGGTACCGAACCGGAAGCCGTCGAGCAGCGCGCGATCGGCGTCGAGCGCCGCCGTCCGGATCCGGATCGCTCCTCCGCCGTCGTCGATCGCCTCGGCCGCGTTCGTGACGAGGTTCATCACGAGCTGGCCGAACTGAGACGGGTCCACGGTCACGGGCGGCAAGGCCGGCTCGAGGTCGAGCTCGACCCGCGCGTGCCGGGGCAGGGCGGGGCGGAGGAGCTGAACGGTCTCGGCGACCGCGGCGGAGACGTCGATCGACGCGACGACGAAGCTTCCCTTGCCCGAGTAGTCGAGCATCTGCCTGGTCAGGCCCGCCGCCCGGGTCGCCGCAAGCTCGATCTGCTCGGCCAGGTCGCGGAGCGGGCTGTCGCCGGGAAGCTCCTCGCGTAGGAGTAGGGCGTTGCCGAGCACCCCGACGAGGAGGTTGTTGAAGTCGTGGGCGATGCCGCCCGCGAGGACGCCGAGGCTTTCCCGCTTCTGCGCCTCCAGCAGCTGCAGCTCGAGCGTCCGGTGCTCCTCCTCGTCGCGCCTGCGGGCGAAGAACTCGCCGATCTGACGGCCGAGCCGGCTCATCAGGTCGAGCAGCTCCGGATCGGGTTGCCGGAGCCGGCGCGAGAAGAAGCAGATCGTGCCGAGCGTGCGGCGGAGACTGACGAGCGGGAGGCCAACACCGCTCGTGAGCCCGACCGCTCGGGCCTCCGCGGCGCGCTCGGACGGGGCGTCGGCCACCCAGACCGGCCGGGAGTCCCGCCACACATGGCCCGGGAGCCCCTCACCCTTCGCGAAAACGCGGTCCCAGGTCGCGGCGGCGAAGGGCTGCAGCGTGGGATCCGCGCTCCAGGTGCCGGCGCACCGCAATACGTCGATCTGATCGTCGACCAGCCACGCCTCGCCGTGCTCCCACCCCATCGTCGTCCCGATGGTCTCCAGCACGCGTGACCACGCCTCCGCGACGGTGGGCACCTCCGCGAGAGCCGTTGCCACCGCGCGCTCGGCCTCGAGGTAGTGCTCGGCGCGCTTACGCACCGTGATGTCCTCGATCTGTGAGACGTAGTGGCGCGGCTCGCCGCGGTCGTCGCGGATCAGACCGACGGAGAGCCAGACCCAGACGACGTGGCCGTCCTTGTGGAAGTAGCGCTTCTCCATTCCGTAGGAGGGGATCTCGCCGGCCGCGAGGGCCTGCGCCTGGCCGAGGTCGATTTCCAGATCGTCCGGATGGGTGATGTCCTGAAAGGATCGTGCGAGCAGCTCCTCGCGCGTGTACCCGACGATCTCGCAGATCCTGTCGTTGACGCGGATCCAGCGTCCGTCGAGAGCGACGAGCGCGAGCCCGATCGGAGCATGCGTGAGGATCGTGTCGAGCTCGAGGTCGAGCTCGCGGACCTGGCGCTCGACATCGGCCCGACTCCTCGCGTCGGTCGCGATCGAGATCACCCCGATGACGCTGCCGTTGCTGCGCAGGGGGGCGATCTCAGTCCGGTGGACGGAACCCTCGAACATCACGTCGCAGGCCGTTCGGCCGCCCCCGAGCGCCTCCCGGTACCGAGGCTCCATCTGCGAGCCGATCGTGGGGCCGAAGACCTCCGTCAGTGTCCTGCCCTCGAGCTCGTCGCCGGGCCGGCCCTCGAACGCCTCGCCGCCGGCGAGGACGACGCGCAGGTCGGGGTCGAGGATCATCAGCGCGCCCGGGAAGGAGCGGGCGAGAAGGCGCAGACTCTCGAGCGAGCCGAGGCGGTCAGACAGGTCTTCGAGGATGGGCGCCATGGTAGGGGAATCGGCCGTGGCGCCCTCTCCTTGAGGAGCCGATCGGCTCCCGGGCGCGGCTATACTGGCGGCCCACGCGGATGTAGCTCAGTTGGCTAGAGCGTCTGCTTGCCATGCAGAAGGTCGTGGGTTCGAGTCCCATCATCCGCTTCTTCTTCTCCTCGCCGCCGTCCGAGGCGATCCGCGATGCGGCCCACCGCCCAGACGGCTACGAGCGTGTACGCCCAGCCGACGAGGACGTCGACGAGGTAGTGCTCGGCCGTGTAGACGAGCGCGAACGCCATCGCCGGCGGGTAGAGCGCCAGCAGGACGCGGCTCCAGCGCGGGACGAGGCGCCAGAGGAAGATCGCCACGAGCAGCGTGTAGGCCCCGTGCAGCGACGGCACCGCCGCAACCGGGTTCGCGTACTCCCACCCCCGCTCGAACAGCGCCTCGAACGAGAGTGAGACGAACGGCACGTCCCGGGAGATCGGGCCGACGAGCCGCGTCGTCCACTCGAGCTCGCCCTCGCGGCTCGCGAGCCACGGCGGCGCAGCCGGGAAGAGCGCGAACGTCGCGAAGGCCATCCCTGCCAGCAGGGCGACCGATCCGACGTAGCGCCGGAAGCGCGGCCGCGCGACGAACCAGAGCACCCCGGCGACGAGGTAGGTCGCGACGAAGTAGCTGACGTACACGGTCCAGGAGGCGTAGTCGTACCAGCGCACGTCCGCCGGGCCGTGCCAGAGATGGTCCTGCAGCCAGACCGTGGGGACGGTGCCGCCGAAGAGCGCCGCATCCGCCTCCAGCTGCGGCCGGTACCAGGCCGAGAAGAGCAAGCCGTCGGCGTGGCCGCGCAGGAGGTCGTACAGCGCGAGGACGAGCGCGAGCGGCAGCCATTCGAGCACGACGCCCCGGAACCAGCCGCCGAGATTCGCCGTCGAGAGCGCCAGCAGGCCGAGCACGATCCAGACGAGCAGCCGCTCGCGCCCGACGGGCACGCCCTCTCGCCACATGTAGGCGCTGAGAGCAGCGACATAGAGCGCCGGCGCCACCCAGCGCAGCAACCAGGTCGGGGGGAGCACCCACCGAGGCATCCCCCACCAAGGCTATCCCCCGACAGCGTCATTGCGGTTCTCCCGCGCCGGGAGTAGGTTGCCTTCCGTAATTCGGCCGCGTGGGCGCGGCACACTGCCCGGGGGCCGAGCACTGCAACGTTAGGGGCTCTCATGAACAAGGTCGTGCTGATCCTTTCGACAGCTGCGCTTGCGCTCTGCGCCGCGCAGGTCGCGAAGGCCGACGCGAGCTACACCGACCCTGCCGGCGACTCGAGGACGGCGCCGGACATCACCGCTGTCACGGCGGCGAACGACGCCGCCGGGAACCTGACCTTCACCGTCAGGACGAACCAGGCCGCGCTCGCCGCGGACGCGATCGTCGACATCGCCTTCGACACCGACCAGAACCCGCAGACCGGCGGAAACGGCGTCGAGTACTTCTTCCTGATCGCGTCCGACGGGTGGGAGTTCGTGAAGTGGGACGGCAGCAAGTTCGTCGCTGCCAACGCGGCATCGGCCAACGGCAGCTACGCGAACGGCG
>JANPKC010000192.1:0-4663 GCA_031425855.1 Actinomycetes bacterium
GACCGACGGGCTCTTGCTGGCGGGCGCCGCCGATCGGGTCGCCGGGCTCGTCTTCGCGGGCGGGCATGGCGTCGTGCGGCTCTACGTCGGCGGCGAGATCGTCGTCCGGGGCGGCGCCCTCCTCCGCGCGGACGAGGGCGCGATCGCCCGCGACCACCGCACGCAAGCGGAGCGGTTCCTCGCGTAGTAGGTTCGCCCAAGTGACGAATGCAGGGATCTCGCTGTCGACCCACGTGCTCGACACCGGTGCCGGCAAGCCCGCGGACGGCGTCCTGATCGTGCTCTACCGCGGCGACATGTTCATGGCCGAGACGCGAACCGACGCCGACGGCCGCGCGCGGCTCTCCGACGACCTCGACCCCGGCACCTACCGCCTCGTCTTCCATCCCCCTTCCCCGTTCTTCAAGCGGGTCGAGCTGGAGGTGGAGCTGGACGAGGGCCATT
Source organism: Actinomycetes bacterium (assembly GCA_031425855.1). Taxonomy (GTDB): domain Bacteria; phylum Actinomycetota; class Thermoleophilia; order Gaiellales; family Gaiellaceae; genus Gaiellasilicea. Next base: position 445 of record JANPKC010000192.1, read on the forward strand.
ACCACGTCCCGCTGCTCGTCTCCCCGTACTCGTGCGCGAGCTACCGCGGCAGCTGAGCGTCGAGCAGCTGTCGCCGCTCTTCTCCGGGCGCACGCGGCTCGTGGACGAGCTCGCAGCGCGCGAGGATCCGCTCGCCGTCGCCGAGGAGGTCGCGCTCGGGCTGCCGGAAGCCGACCAGGTCGCCGCGCTCGCGACGCACCCGCGGATCGGCGAGCCGTCCGAGGAGCAGCGCGGAGCCGAGCCCGAGGTGCTCGCCGAGCTGGCGCGGCTGAACGACGAGTACGAGCGGCGCTTCGGCTTCGAGTTCGTCGTCTTCGTCGAGGGCCGCACCCGTGCGGAGTTGCTGCCGGTGCTGCGGGAGCGGCTGGAGCGCTCGCGCGCCGAGGAGCTCGAGACGGGCCTGCTGGCGCTGTGCGCGATCGCGAGGAACCGGTGGACACGGACTACCTGAGAGACCTCGCCGAGCTCTGCCTGCGCCTCCTGCACGTGGTCGCCGGGATCGCCTGGATCGGCGCGTCGTTCTACTTCATCCGGCTCGACCTCGGGCTGGCGCCGCCGAAGGAGGAGAACGAGGGCGTGGCCGGGGAGTACTGGGGCGTCCACGGCGGCGGCTTCTACCACTCGCAGAAGTACAGGGTGGCGCCGCCACAGTTGCCCGAGCACCTGCACTGGTTCAAGTGGGAGGCGTACACGACGTGGCTCTCCGGCTTTGCGCTGCTCGTCGTCCTCTACTGGCTCGATGCGAGCGAACGGCTCGTCGACCCCGCCGTCGCGAGCCTGAGCGCGTGGCAGGCGGTCGGGCTCTCGGCCACAGGGCTCGCGCTCGCGTGGCTCGCGTACGACGCGGCCTGCCGTCTCCTTCGCAACGACCGCTGGGTCGCGCTGGCGGTGGCAGTGCTCGTGACGCTCTCAGCAATCGCCGCGGGCCAGCTGTTCGCCGCGCGGGCCTCGTTCCTGCAGGTCGGCGCCATGCTCGGGACGATCATGGCCGCGAACGTCTTCCTCGTGATCATCCCGGCGCACTGGGAGCTCGTCCGGGCGAAGCAGCAGGGCCGCGACCCCGACCCCGCGCCGGGGCTCCGTGCCAAGCAGCGCTCGGTGCACAACAACTACCTGACCCTGCCGGTCGTCTTCACGATGCTCGCCGGCCACTTCCCGCTCGCATTCGGGCAGGAGCACGCGTGGCTCGTCCTGCTCGCGATCTTCGGGATCGTGGCTGCGATCCGGCACTTCTTCAACCGCTGGCACACCGGCCGGCGGGAGTGGTGGATCCTCGGCGCGGCCGCGGTCGGCTCGGTCGCGCTCGCCGTCGCGCTCGCGCCAGACGACGTCGAGGTGGCGTCCGTCCCGACCGATGCCGGCGCCAGGGCGATCGTCGCCGAGCGCTGCCAGACCTGCCACATGGGAGCGGCCGCGCCGAACGGCGTGCGCCTCGAGACGCTCGCGCAGATGCAGCAGCGAGCGGGCGAGATCGGGCGCCAGGTGTCGGCGCGGTCGATGCCGCCCGGGAACGCGACGGGGCTAACCGAAGCGGAGCGAGCGCAACTGGTCGCCTGGGCCGCGGCCCGCGGGTAGGGTCCGCCCATGCTCGAGATCACCGCCGCCGGGATGCGCTTCGTCGCCCGCTGGGAGGACGAGCTGGCGCCGAAGACCGTCGCGGCCTTCAAAGGGATCCTGCCCCTCGAGGACCGAATCATCCACTGCCGCTGGAGCGGCGAGTCGAACTGGATCCCGTGGGGCGACCGCGACCTCGGGATCGGGCCCGAGAACGCGACCAGCTACCCGCACCCGGGTGAGCTCGCGCTCTACCCGGGCGGCGAGAGCGAGACGGAGCTGCTCTTCCCGTACGGCTACTGCTCGTTCGCGAGCAAGGCGGGCCACCTCTGGGCGAATCACTTCGCCACCCTGGTCGAGGGCCAGGAGCAGCTGAAGGAGCTGGGCCGGCTGACGCTCTGGGAAGGCGCGCAGCCGATCTCGTTCCGCGAGACCTAGTCGGTCTCGAGCCGGAGGTCGAAGCCGGCCGGGGCGTGGACGTTGACCATCCGCACGACCGCGTCGCCTTCGTTCGCGAACGTGTGCTGCAGGCCCGGCGGGACGAGCACGAACGTCCCGGCGCCGGCGACGACGCTCTCCCCCTCGACCGTGAACGTCAGCTCGCCCTCGAGGATGTAGAACGCGTCGTCCTCGGCCTCGTGCGCGTGGATCGGCGGGCCGCCGCGATGCGGCTGGATCTCGATCACCGCAAGGTTGAAGCGCGGCGTGTCGGCGCTGCGCGCGAGGAACTCGACGTTGCCGACACGATGCCCCTCGCCCGGCGCGACGACGACCGCCTTCACGCCACCAGCCTCCTCAGCGTCCCCGTCAGGACGTCGGTTGCGAGCACGATGTCCTCCGGCGAGGACAGCTCGGCCGGATTGTGGCTGACGCCGCCGTTGAGGCTGCGGACGAAGAGCATCCCGGACGGGACGCCGGCCGTCGCGAGGATGCCCGCGTCGTGGCCGGCGCCGGACGGCAGCTCGACGACGGGCAGGCCAAGCGCCTCCACCTCGGCGCGCAGGGCCGCCCTGATCTCCTCCGACATCGGCGACGGCTCGGTCCGGCTCGGTTCCTCGATCTCGAGCGCGGCGGCGAGCTCGTCGAGTCGGGCTGCGTCGGGTGCACGGGCGTCCACCGAGACGACGACGCGGCCGGGGATCACGTTCGTCCCACCCGGCTCGACGGAGACCTGCCCGACGGTCGCGACCGTCCCGTCGATCCCTCGCGCGATCTCGCGCGCGTGCAGGACGAATTCGGCGGCGGCGACGAGCGCGTCCTCGCGAACGTCCATCGGCGTCGTGCCGGCATGGCCGGGCGTGCCTGCGAAGGTGCGCCGGCCGCGGAGGTAGCCGACGATCGCCGTGACGACGCCGAGCGGCGCGTCCGCGTTCAGGAGCGTCGGCCCCTGCTCGATGTGCAGCTCGACATACGCATCTGGCCTGGCCATGCAGCCGCGGCTGCCGGCGCAGCCGCGCTCCTCGTCCCTGAAGACGACGACGCCGAGGCCGGGGAGCCCGAGCCGCTCGACCGCCTCGATGCCCGCGACGACGCCGAGTGTCCCGTCGAAGCGCCCCGCGCCGGGGTCCGTGTCGAGGTGGGACCCCGTCCACAGCCGGCGCGTCCCGCCGCGCACGCGCCCGATCAGGTTGCCGGCGGCGTCGATCTCGACCTCGAGGCCGGCCTCGCGCATCCACCCGGCCGCGAGCTCGTGCGCGGCATCCTCCTCCGGCGAGTAGCCGATCCGGTCGCCGAGCACGGCGAGCTGCTCCAGGCGGTCGAGGACGCGCACGCGCGAAAGCTACCGCGGCTGCAAGCCGGCCTGCTCGAGCTCGGCTGCGACGAGCGCGTCGTAGCGGCCGGCCTCGAGGTCGCCGAGCGGGTCGTTCGTGAACCGGAGCAGCTCGCCGTACGGGAGCCCGAACGCCGCCCGCATCGCGAGCAGCCTGCGCCGCTCGGGCGAGAGCTCGCCGACGGCTCTGGCCGCGGCGTTCAGCCGCCGCACCTGGCGCACGCGCGGCGGCAGCGCCAGCAGCAGGAGCAATCCCGCGGGTAGCGCGAAGAACAGGATCCCGAGCAGGTTGGCCAGGTCGTGTGCCGCGCCCGCCCCGCCGCGGCCGAGCTCCTCGACCTCGCCGCCGGAGCCCTCGCCCGCGCCGCGGAGCGCGTCGCCGAGGTCGTCGCCGATCACGGGCGTCCCGTCGACCGCGTCCGCAGCCGCGTCGAAGCCGCCGCTGACGCCCTTGCCGGCCGATTCGACGCCGTCGCCGAGGACGGCCAGCCGGTCGACGGCGTCGTGCACCTCGACGGCGATCAGGGCGAAGAGCGCGAGCGCGAGGAGGACCGCGAGGTCGCGGGCGACCAGGTCGATCCGGCGGCCGGTATGGTCGGGGTAGAGGCGCACCTCTCCCACGTACCCGAATCAGCGCGCGGCAAGCGGGCGCAGCAGCCACGCGCCCACGAGCGGGAAGACCGCGGCGAGGCCGAAGGCGATCCCCCACGACGTCCCCGAGACCGCCGCCGCGAACGCGACGGGCGCGGCGACGCCGATCGCCGAGAGCACGGTCTGCTGGAAGCCGATCGCGGCACCGCTGCGGCGGCCGCCGAGCTCGGCGGCGATCGTGTAGGAGAGCCCGTTCCACGCCATCGACATCCCGGTTGCGAGCACGAGCGCCGGCACGAGCAC
>JANPKC010000193.1:0-2393 GCA_031425855.1 Actinomycetes bacterium
GGGTCAGTCGCCCAGCCGGCCGATGTCGTTCGTCAGGCCGATGAAGAACAGGAGCAGGACGACCGCGATCCCGACCACGGAGACGCGTTCGTAGACCTCGCGCGCGACCGCCCGGCCGCGGATCCCCTCGATCAGCGAGAACGCGATATGGCCGCCGTCGAGCGGCAACAGCGGCAGCAGGTTGAGCAGCGCGAGCGAGAGGCTGATCAGGCCGAGCACCCAGAGGTAGGTGTCGGTGCCCTGCTCGACGGCCTCGGACGATCCCTGCACGATCCCGACCGGGCTCGAGATCTCGTCACGGCCGGAGCCGGTGACGAGCCGGCCGACCGACTTGCCGATCTCCTGCGTCACCTCCCACGTCACCCGCAACGACTCGCCGACGGACGCCACGGGACCGAACTCCTCCGATTTCTCGGGCCGGACGGCGCGGAGCTCGACGCTCGCGCCGTCACGCTCGACCGTCAGCATCACGGGCCTCCCCTCCGACGCCTGGATCGTCGGCCGGATCGACTCCCCGTCGACCCGGGTGCCGTTGATCGCGACGATCCGGTCGCCCGCTTGCACGCCTGCCGCCTCGGCCGGCGAGTCGGCGAGCACGTCGTTGACGGTCGCGCTGACGCTGTCGCTCGTGCCGCGAAGCTCGAACCCGAGCCGGTAGCTGCCGTTGAGCGCCATGAAGAGCGCGGCGAAGATCGCGATCGCGAGGACGAGGTTCGCAGCCGGCCCGGCGAAGATGACCGCCACCCGCTTCCAGGTCTTCGCGCGCCAGTACGCGTCCGGCGCGAGCGCGTCCTGGATCTCGGTCAGCCCCCGCTCCGCCGACTTCAGCGCCAGCGGCGAGATCGACGCCCCGGGGATCGCGGCACGGACATGCTCGAGCGCCTCGCCGGCGCCTTCGTAGTCGCTCTCGTCCAGCCGCCTGCGCAGCTCTCCCACCGGCCGGCCCAGGCCGGGCTCCTCCTCGATCGCCCTGCCGAAGTGGACGTCGAGATCGCCCGCGGCAGGGCGATGCATCCCGGGGATCTTCACGTAGCCGCCGAGCGGGATCGCCCCGATGCCGTACTCGATCCCGCCTCGAGTCGTCTTCGCGACCGCCGGCGGGAAGCCGATGTAGAACTTGCGCGGGTTCATCCCGACCGCGCGGGCGACGAAGAAGTGGCCCGCCTCGTGGATGAGGATCAGGAACGCGAGCCCGAGCAGCGAGACGAAGATGCTCACGCGACCGGCACCCCGCGCCCGGCGAGCCGGCGTGCCGCTTCGTCCGCCTCGACGAGGTCGGCGAGATCGCGTGCGGGTGCTCCTTCGGCCGCGTCCAGCGCGCTCTCGACGACCTCGGCGATCCCGAGGAACGGGAGCCTGCCGTCGAGGAACGCGGCGACGGCGACCTCGTTGGCAGCGTTGAGCACCGCGGGATACGTGCCGCCGGCCTCCCCCGCGCGCCGCGCCAGGGCGAGCAGCGGGAACGTCTCCAGGTCCGGAGCGGAGAACTCCAGGGTCAGACCCCCGGCCAGGTCCAACCGGGGCACGTCCGTCGCGGCCCGGTCCGGATACGTGAGCGCGTAGGAGATCGGAACCGCCATGTCCGGGTAGCCGAGATGCGCGAGGGAGGCGCCGTCGCGGAAGCGGACGAGCGAGTGGACGACCGAGGTCGGATGGATCACGACCTCGATCCGCTCGTAGGGCAGGCCGAAGAGGAAGTGCGCCTCGATCAGCTCGAGCCCCTTGTTGGCGAGCGTCGCCGAGTCGACCGTGATCTTTCGGCCCATGCTCCAGGTCGGGTGCGCGAGCGCGTCCTCGACGCCCACATCGGCGAGCTCGCTGCGCGGGCGGCCGCGAAACGGGCCGCCGGACGCGGTCAGGACGAGCGAGTCGACCGACGCCGGGTCGCGGCCCTCGAGGCACTGGTGGAGCGCGGAGTGCTCCGAGTCGACCGGGAGCAGCAGGCCTCCGCCCCGCTCCTTCGCGGCCAGCGCGAGGTCGCCCGCCGCGACGAGGCTCTCCTTGTTCGCGAGCGCGAGCGTGACTCCGTGCTCCAGCGCCCACAGGGTCGCTCCGACGCCTGCGAACCCGACGACCGCGTTCAGGACGATGTCCGGCTCGGACGCTTCGAGCAGATCGGTGAGGTCGCCGTCGACCTGGACGTGGCCGACTCCGTGCTCCTGCGCGAGCGCGGTCAGGTCGGAGGAGCCGGATGCGAGGGCGCACAGCTCGAGCTCGGGGTTCCGCTCCACGACCTCGATCGCCTGCCGGCCGATCGAGCCGGTGGCGCCGAGCAGCGCAATCCGCTTCACGGCCACAGTGTGCCCTACGCCAGCGCGATGACCACGTAGAAGGCGGCCACCGAGGCGAAGAGCAGCGAGTCGATCCGGTCGAGCATGCCGCCGTGGGCCCCG
>JANPKC010000194.1:0-3823 GCA_031425855.1 Actinomycetes bacterium
TTTTCCGCCAGCTCGAAGCCGTCGGTCGAGGCGACCATCGCCTCCAGCCGCTCGCGCGCGCTCTCGGTCAGCTCCTCCTTCGAGCCCGACGAGACGAGCAGGCAGTACGACTGCTCTCCCCCGCGCCCGACGCGGCCGCGCAGCTGGTGCAGCTGGGCGAGCCCGAAGCGGTCGGCCTCCTGGACGATCATGATCGTCGCGTTCGGGACGTCGACGCCGACCTCGATCACGGTCGTGGCGACGAGGACGTCGAGCTCCCCCGCCTTGAAGCGGGCCATCAGCTCACGCCGCTCGGCCGGCCTCAGTCGCCCGTGCATGCAACCGACGCGGAAGCCGCTCAGCTCGCCGAGGCGCAGCCGCTCCGCCTCCTGCTCGGCGGCGCGCGCGGTCGACGTCGCCGACTCCTCGATCAGCGGGCAGACCACGTATGCCTGCCGGCCCTCGGTCAGGTGCGCGCGCAGCCGCGTGTACGCCTCCGAGCTGCGCTCGTCGGTCACCCAGGCGGTCACGATCGGCTTGCGGCTCGCCGGTGGCTTTGCGATCTCGCTGACGGAGAGGTCGCCGTACACGGTCAGCGCCAGCGTCCGCGGGATCGGCGTCGCGGTCATGTGCAGGACGTGCGGCGCCCGCCCCTCGACGAGCGCCGAGCGCTGCTCCACACCGAAGCGGTGCTGCTCGTCGACGACGGCGACGGCGAGGTCGCGGAACTCGAACCCTTTCTGGATCAGCGCATGCGTGCCGACGACGACGTCCGCCTGGCCCCCGATCTTCGACTTGACCGAGCCGGTGACGAGCGCGCAGCTGACCCCGAGCTCCATGCAGAGCCCCTCGATCGTGAGGAAGTGCTGCTCGGCGAGCGTCTCGGTGGGCGCCATCAACGCTCCCTGGCGTCCTGCCTCGACGGCGCGCAGGAGCGCGTAGAGCGCGACCACGGTCTTGCCGGAGCCGACATCGCCCTGGAGCAGGCGCTGCATCGGCGTCGTCCGCGCGAGGTCGGCGTCGATCTCCGCGAGCGCCACCTCTTGGTGCTCGGTCAGCTGGAAGGGCAGCGCAGCGCGGTAGCGGCCGATCAGCTCGCCCGGCTCGGGCAGCGCGGCCGCGACCTGCTCCTCGCGCTCGGCCGTCCGCCGGGCGAGCGCGAGCTGGAGGACGAGCAGCTCGTCGAAGGCGAGCCGCTCCCGGCCTTCCTCCGCCTCGTCGAGCGAGCGGGGCTTGTGGATCGCCGCGAGCGCGTCGCCGCGGAGCGGCAGGCCGCGCTCGACCTTCAGCGTCGCCGGCAGCGGATCCGGCCGGTCGGCGACGAACGGCAGCGCCGCCTCGACGAGCTCACGCAGCTTCGCGGCCGAGATCTCCTCGCTCGCCGGATAGACGGGCGCGAAGTCGGCGGTCGCCGAGCCGCCGTTCAGGTCGAAGGAGCGCACGGCGAAGCCGAACCGGTTCTGCTGCCCTCGGAGCCGGACGCGGGTCCCGGGCGCGAGCTTGTCCTTCAGCCAGGGTTGGTTGAACCACGTGGCGCTGACCTGGCCGCTGCCGTCCGAGATCTGGGCGGTCAGGATCTGGAGTCGCCCGCGGCCTCGCCGCAGCGACGTCTTCAGCACCTCGCCCTCGATCAGCACCTCCTCGTCGCCGAAGAGGTCGGCGATCCGCTTCTCTGGTGCGGGCCGCTCGTAGCGGCGCGGGCGGTGATCGAGCAGGTCGCCGACTCGCTCGAGCCCGAGCTTCGCCAGCCGCTTCTTCAGCGTCGGCCCGACACCGGGCAGCGAGTCGAGCGGCGCGTCGAGCCGCTCCGGCCGGAAGCGGCCACGCGTCGCCGGCCAGCGGTCAGGCGGGTCCGCGACGGAAAAACCGGGCTGGGGCCGGCTCATCGTCCGAGTATCGCACCCGGTCCGGCTAGCCCTCCTGGAACCAGAAGAAGCCGACGGTGCCCGGCCCGGCGTGCGTGCCGACGACGGCGCCGAGACTTGTCACCAGCTTCACCTCTGCCTGCGGCCGCGAGGCTAAAACGATCGCGCGCAGCTGCTCGACCGCGTCCCCGGCCTCCGCGTGCGCGATCCCGACCGAGAGGCCGGGCCCGTCCGTCGTCGCCTCCTCGAAACGCTTCCGGAACTCCTCGAACGCCTTCGCTCGGCCGCGTGCGCGCGTCAGCGGCACGACCTCGCCGTCCTCGATCGCGAGGATCGGCTTCACGTTCAGCAGGCTTCCCATCAGCGCCTTCGCGCGCCCGATCCGGCCACCCTTGGCGAGGAACTCGAGCGTGTCGACAGTGAAGAGGATGCCCGCGCGCTCGCGATGGAGCTCGATCAGCGCCTCGATCTCCTCGTCGGTGGTGCCGCGCCCGAGCAGCTCCTGGATCGCGAGCGACAGCATCCCGATCCCGACCGACGCCGACTCGGTGTCGACGAGCCGGATCCGGTCGGCCTCGTCGGCCGCGGCGAGCGACGCGCTCTGGAAGGTGCCCGAGAGCCGTGAGGAGATGTGCAGCGAGTAGATCCGCTCGTACCCGGCGAGCGCGTGGTAGACGGTGACGAAGTCCTGGGGCGTCGGCTGCGAGGTGGTCGGCAGCTCGGGCGCGGTCCGCAGGCGCCGGTAGAAGTCGTGCGGGTCGAGCTCGACGTAGTCGCGGAAGCTCTCCTCGCCGAAGCGCACGTACAGCGGCACCACGCGCATGTTCGGGAAGCGGATCTGCGCGTCGGGGAAGTCGGCGGTCGAGTCGAGCACGATCGCCGTGTTCTCCCTCGTCAGGTTCACCGGCTCACCCGCGACTCTCCCGCGCGCCGGATCGCCCCGACGATCACGTCGAGCTCCTCGTCCTTGCGCAGGCAGTCGACCGCGCCCGCGGCCATGAGCGCGTCGAGCTCCCGCGGGCTGGCCGACGCGGTGAGGCAGACGACCTTCGCCTCCGGATACTCGTTCAGGAGCGCCAGCGTCGTCTCGACCCCGTCCATCCCGGGCAGGCGGAAGTCCATCACGACGACGTCGGGCCCGTGCTCGCGGTACGCGGCGACGGCCGAGCTCCCCTCGGAGACCGCGCCGGCCACTTCGATCCCGTCCTGCAGCTCGAGGAGGAGAATGAGCGCCTGCCGGAAGACGTCGTTGTCCTCGACGAGCAGCACGCGGATGGGCTGGGGCTCGTCCGCCACGGCGAGACCATAAGCGCTACTCGGCGGAGAGGAGCAGCGGGTAGTGCGGCTGCCCGCCCGGCTGGACGTCCAGCTCGACGGCCGGGTGGAGCTCCTGGAGCCGCCGCAGGAAGCTCTCGAGATCGGGCTCGTCCTCGCCGGTCAGCAGCGTCAGCACCTCGCGGCCGCCGCCGAGCAGCTTCTCCGCGACCGCGCAGGCGACCTCGTCGAAGTCCTGCGACGACGCCACCGCCGAGCCGTCGGCGAGCCCGAGCCAGGCGCCCTTGCGGACGTCCACCCCGTCGAGCTGGACGTCGCGCGACGCGACCGTGACCTCTCCGGTGGCGACCTGGTCGAGCGCCTCGAGCATCGCCGCCTCGTTCTCCTCCGCGCTCAGCGAGGGCAGGTAGCGGACGATCGCCGCGAGGCCCGCAGGGACGGAGCGGGACGGGATCACGCGCACGTGCTTGTCGACGAGCTTCGCGGCCTGCTCGGCGGAGAGGATCACGTTCGAGTTGTTCGGAAGCACGAGCACTTCCGTCGCCGGAGTCGCCTCGATCGCGGCGACGATGTCCGCCGTAGACGGGTTCATCGTCTGCCCGCCCTCGATCACCCGGGCGGCGCCGTAGCTTTCGAAGAGTCGGCGGTTGCCGGCGCCGGGCACGACCGCGACGACGCCGGTCTCGAGGACGAGGGTCGGGTCG
>JANPKC010000195.1:0-11045 GCA_031425855.1 Actinomycetes bacterium
CTTCGTCGCCGAGGAGATCGACCGCTTCGCCGCCGCCGAGGGCGGGCTCCTCACGGGCGAGGACATGGCCCGCTGGCGCGCGACGCTCGAGCCGGTCGCAAGGCTCGAGTACGGCGGCCTGACTGTCTCTAAGACGCTGCCGTGGGCGGCTGGGCCGGTCGGCCTGCAGCAGCTCGCCCTACTCGACGGATTCGACCTCGCCGAGCTCGGCCCCGCCGAGTTCGTCCACGTCGTCACCGAGTGCGCCAAGCTCGCGTTCGCCGACCGCGACGCGCTCTACGGCGACGCGGAGGAGGTGCCGCTGGAGACGCTGCTCTCGAAGGCCTACAACGACGAGCGGCGCGCGCTCGTCGGGGAGGACGCCTCGGACGAGTACCGCCCCGGGATCGGCCGCCTCCCGCACCTCGTGGAGGCCGCTGTGACGCCCGGGGCGGGGGAGCCGACGCGCGGCGACACGGTTCACCTCGACGTCGCCGACCGCTTCGGGAACATGTTCTCCGCCACTCCGAGCGGGGGCTGGCTGCAGAGCTCGCCCGTGATCCCGTCCCTCGGATGGCCGCTCGGCACCCGCGCGCAGATGTTCTGGCTCGAGGAGGGGCTCCCGTCCTCGCTCCGGCCGGGCACCCGGCCGCGGACGACGCTCTGCCCGGGGCTGGCCCTCCGGGACGGGAAGCCGTATCTCGCCTGGGGGACGCCCGGCGGTGACCAGCAGGAGCAGTGGGCGCTGCACGTCTTCATCAACCACGTCGACCTCGGCCTGAACCTGCAGGAGGCGATCGACGCGCCCGAGTTCCACACCGACCACCTGATCTCGTCCTTCTACCCCCGTGGCTTCGCGCGCCGGTCGGTGACGGTCGAGGAGCGCTTCGGCACCGACGTCGTCGACGACCTCCGCCGGCGAGGGCACGACGTCGAGGTCGCGGGCCCGTGGACGCTCGGGCGCGTCACCGCCGTCGCTCGGGAGGACGACGGCCTGCTGAAGGCCGGAGCCAACCCGAGAGGCATGCAGGGCTATGCGGCAGGTCGCTAGCCTGGGCCCATGAGCGAGCTTCTCTGCCCCACCGACGGCGCGACCCTCTGCCGGATCGAGCGGAGCGGCGTCCACGTCGACGCCTGCCCCACCTGCCGCGGCGTCTGGCTCGACCGCGGCGAGCTGGACAAGATCGTCGAGCGCGAGCGCTCCGACCTCGACGACTTCGAGCAGGAGATCCGGGGCACGCCTGAGCGGGGGCACGAGGTCGGGCACGCGAAGCCGCGCAAGAAGAAGCGCTCGAGCTTCCTCGAAGAGTTCCTCGACTTCGGCTAGGCCGACTCGCGCAGCGACGCGTCGGTGCGGACGGCGCGCATCTCCCGCGCCTCGACCCGCTCACCGCATTCGGGGCACGCGAGGTGCGGCATCACGGTCGCGCCACAGGTCGTGTGCGTGAGCGTCATCGCGCGGCCGCCGAGGTGCCGGGCGCCCCAGTCCATCAGCGTCAGGCGCTCGCCGCGTAGCCGCTCCTACAATGGCGCGATGGAGCCGCTGTACAGGCCGGAGGGCGTCGAGGAGCGCTGGCAGCAGGCCTGGGAGGCCGAGGGCCTCTATCGCGCGGGCGCCGGGAAGCGCCGCGACGAGACGTTCGTCATCTGCGTGCCGCCTCCGAACGTGACCGGGGCGCTGCACATGGGCCACGCGCTGAACGGGTCGCTCCAGGACGTGCTGATCCGCTGGCACCGGATGCGCGGCTTCGACGCGCTCTGGCAGCCGGGCTACGACCACGCGGGGATCTCGACCCAGAACGTCGTCGAGAGGCAGCTCTCCAAGGAGGGGACGTCGCGCAAGGAGCTCGGCCGCGACGCCTTCGTCGAGCGCGTCTGGCGCCATCTCGAGGAGACCGGCCGCACGATCATGGGCCAGTTCCGCTCGCTCGGCGCCTCGCTCGACTACAGCCGCGAGCGCTTCACGATGGACGACGCCTACGTCGAGGCGGTGATGCGCTTCTTCGTCCACCTCTGGGATCGGGGCTGGATCTACCGGGCCGAGCGGATCGTCAACTGGTGCCCGTTCCACGAGACGGCGATCTCCGACCTCGAGGTCGAGCACGTCGACATGGACGACACGCTCACCTACGCTCGCTACCCGTTCGCGGACGGCTCCGGCGCGATCACGATCGCGACCGTCCGGCCGGCGACGATCCTCGCGGACGTCGCGGTGGCCGTCCACCCCGACGACGAGCGCTACCGCGACGCGGTCGGCAAGGAGGTGCTCGTCCCCTACGTCGAGCGCGCCGTGCCCGTGATCGCGGACGCGCGCGTCGAGCCGGAGTTCGGCACGGGCGCGCTCAAGATCACGCCCGGCCACGACCCGACCGACTTCGAGATCGGCCGCGACCACGAGCTCGAGATCCTGACCGTGATCGGCCCGGACGGCCGCATGAACGAGAACGCCGGCGACCTCGCCGGCAAGACGCAGGCCGAGGCGGACGAGGCCGTGCTCGCATGGCTGAAGGAGCACGACCGGCTCGACAAGCGCGAGCACTACCGGCACGCGGTCGGCACGTGCGAGCGCTGCCACACGCGGATCGAGCCGCTCGTCTCGCTGCAGTGGTGGGTGGCGATGGAGGAGCCGCGCAAGCCCGCGCTCGCGGCGCTGCAGGAGCGCCGCGTCCGCTACCACCCGGAGTCGCAGCACCAGTTCGCGATCCGCTCGCTCGAGGAGATCCCGGACTGGAACATCTCGCGGCAGCTCTGGTGGGGACACCAGCAGCCGCTCTGGTACTGCCCGGACGGGCACGTCACCTGCGCCTGGCCGCCGCCGGCCGCCTGCGCGGAGTGCGGCTCGGCGGAGCTGGAGCGCGACCCCGACGTGCTCGACACCTGGTTCTCCTCCGCGCTCTGGCCGTACGCGACGCTCGGCTGGCCGGAGCGGACGCCCGAGCTCGAGCGCTACTACCCGGGCGACGTCAACTCGACCGCGCGCGAGATCATCCGCCTCTGGGAGAACCGGATGATCTGGACGGGGCTCGAGCTCCAGGGCGAGATCCCGTTCACCGACGTGATCATCCACTCCACGATCCTGGCCGCGGACGGGCGCCGGATGTCGAAGAGCCTCGGCACCGGCGTCGACCCGCTCGACCTGATCGCGAAGCACGGCGCCGACGCGACCCGCTACGGCCTGCTGAAGATGTCCTCGACGCAGGACGTGCGCTTCACCGAGGGGCCGCTCGAGGAGGGCCGCAAGCTCGCGAACAAGCTCTGGAACGTCTCGCGGCTGCTGCTGCAGAACCGGGTCGAGCCGGAGGCGCGTCCGCGCGAGCTGGAAGAGCGCTGGATCCTGGCGCGGCTCGACGCGACGCGGGCCGAGCTCGAGCAGGCATGGGCGGCGTTCGACTTCTCGCACTCGGTGCAGTCGCTGTACCGGCTCGTCTTCGACGACTTCTGCGACTGGTACGCCGAGGCGGTCAAGCCGCGGCTGCGCGAGGGCGACGAGGACGCGGTGGCGACCGCGCTCGCGGCGCTCGAGCGGCTGCTCGCGCTGCTCCATCCGGTGATGCCGCACGTGACCGAGGAGATCTGGTCGCAGTTCCACGAGTCCCGGCTGATCGTCTCGCCGTGGCCGGAGCCGGACGAGGCGCATGCTGCCGACCGCGACGCGCTGCAGCCTGTGCAGGAGGCGGCGGCGATGTTCCGCCGCAGCGGCGTCGTCGTCGAGTTGGCCGGCGACGAGAAGCGGATCTTCGACGCGGTCGTCCGGCCCGAGCGGGCGAAGGTGAACGGCAACGCCGCCGCCGAGATCGAGCGTCTGCGCGGCGAGGTCGAGCGCGGCGAGCGGATGCTGTCGAACGAGAAGTTCGTCGCGAACGCGAAGCCTGAGGTGGTCGAGGCCGAGCGCGAGAAGCTCGCCCGCTACCGGCGCGAGCTCGATGCCCTCTCAGGTTGACTGGCTCGCGGGCCTGAGCCCGTGGCCGAAGGAGTTCGGGCTCGGGCGGATGCGGACGCTGCTCGCAGCGCTCGGCGACCCGCAGCTCGCCTATCCCGCGATCCACGTCGTCGGCACGAACGGCAAGTCGGCGGCGACGCGGACGATCGAGGCGCTGCTGCTCGCCGAGGGGCTCTCGGCGGGCGCCACCGTCTCGCCGCACGTCCGCTCCTGGGCCGAGCGGATCCGCGTCGACGGCGAGGAGGCCGACTTCGAGGGGGCGATCGAGCGCGTCCGGCCCGCGGCGGAGGCCCAGGCGGCCACGCAGTTCGAGACGCTGTGCGCGGCCGCCTTCGCGGAGTTCGCGGCGCGGGAGGTCGACGTCGCAGTCGTCGAGGCGGGGCTCGGCGGCCGGCTCGACGCGACGAACGTCCTCCGCTCGCACGTCGTCCTGCTGACGAACGTGGGGCTCGAGCACACGGACGTTCTCGGCGGCACGCGCGAGCTGATCGCGGCCGAGAAGCTCGCGGTCGTGCAGGAGGGGACGATTGCGGTCCTGCCCGACGAGGAGTTCGCCCGGATCGCAGGCCCGAACGTCGCTCTCGGCGGCGCCCGCGAGGCTGCGGCGGCGTTTCTCGGCCACGCCGTCGAGCGCGAGGTCGAGGTCGCGCTCCCCGGCCGGCTCGAGCGCCGCGGCGACGAGATCCGCGACGGCGCCCACAACGCGGACGGCGCTAGGTGGCTCACGGCGCAGCTCGCTCGAGGCGACTACACCGTCGTCGCGTCGATCCTGCGCGACAAGGATGTGGACGCGATGCTTGCCACGCTGGCGACGAAGGGCCGTCGCTTCGTCGCGACCGAGTCGTCGAACGACCGTGCGCTCCCGGCCGCCGAGCTCGCACGCCTCGCCGCCGCTCACTTCGCCGAAGTCGACGTCGAGCCCGATCCCGTCGCCGCGCTCGGCCGCGCGCGGGAGCACCCGCCCGTCCTCGTCACCGGCTCGCTGTACCTTCTCGCCGACTTGGCCGCGAACGAGGAACGAGCCGTACCATGACGAACATGCGCGAACGGGTGACCGTGCTCGCGTTCGCGCTCGCGGTGCTCGGCTTCATCATCGGCTCCGCGTTCGGAATCGGCTACCTCGTGGGAAGACTGCTGCTGTGATCCTCGCCGCCACCACCACCAACGACGACCTGCTCGGGGGAGTCAACGACTTCTTCGACTCGGGCGCGTGGATGGTGATCCGCAACCTGACCATCTTCTTCGTCGCCGTCTTCTGGCTCGCGACCGCGTACTGGGTCTACAAGGACGCCCGACGGCGGATCGAGGATCCGTGGCTCGTGGCCATGGCGACGGTGCTCGGGCTCGTGCCGCCGTTCGTCGGCCCGATCATCTACCTCTTCTTCCGGCCGCCGGAGTACATCGAGGACGTGCGCGAGCGCGAGCTCGAGATCCGGGCGATGGAGGAGCGGCTTTCGAAGCGCGACCTGCACTGCCCGGTGTGCCGCGCCGCGGTCGAGGCCACGTTCCTGGTCTGCCCGGTCTGCACGACGCGGCTGAAGCAGGCGTGCGTGAAGTGCAACGCGCCGCTCGAGGCGCTCTGGCAGATCTGCCCGCATTGCGCCACGCCGGTCTCGACGCCGAACCTCCCCGGGATCGCCGAGGACACGATCGCGGACAGCTGGACGGCACCCCGTAAGCGCGCCGCAGAGTCCGACTAGACTGCTCGGCCGATGGCCGTCGAGCGCACCCTGATCCTGATCAAGCCGGACGCGACGGAGCGCGCGCTCTCGGGTGAGCTCCTCGCCCGGATCGAGCGGCGCGGCTTCAAGGTCGTCGGCGGCAAGCTCCTCCGCGTCGGCGAAAAGCTCGGCTCCGAGCACTACGCCGAGCACAGCGAGAAGCCGTTCTTCGGCGAGCTCGTCGCCTTCATCACGTCGGCTCCCACCTGGGCGCTCGTCGTCGAGGGCGAGGGCGCGATCGCGACGATGAGGAAGACGATCGGTGCCACCAATCCGGCCGACGCCGACCCCGGCACGATCCGCGGCGACTACGCCACCTCGATGCCGAACAACCTCATCCACGGCTCCGACTCGCCCGAGTCGGCGCAGCGCGAGATTGCGTTGTGGTTCGCCGACGATGAGCTCGTCTAGCGGCCCCGCGCCGCTCCTGCTCGCCTCGACGAGCCCCCAGCGCCGCGCGATCCTCGAGCAGCTCGGGATCCCGTTCGACGTCGTCGCGCCCGACTACGAGGAGCACGACCCGCCGGACGCCGACCCGGTCGAGCTCGTGCGCGAGCACGCCCGCGGAAAGGCACGCTCCGTGGCAGCGTCGGCCGGCGACCGCCCGGTGCTCGGCGTCGACACGTCGGTCTGGCTCGACGGGACGCTGTACGGCAAGCCCGCCGACGCGACGGACGCGGAGCGGATGCTCGAGCAGTTGGCGGGGAAGACGCACACCGTCGTCTCCGGGCTCTGCCTGATCACGCCGGGCTGGGAGGTGGTCGAGCACGAGTCGACCCACGTCACCTTCCGCGAGCTGACGCCCCGGGAGCTGGCGCAGCACCTCGCACGTGGTGAGTGGGAGGGACGCGCCGGTGCGTACGCGATCCAGGGCCGCGGCGCCGCCCTCGTCGAGCGGATCGAGGGCGACTACCTGAACGTCGTCGGCCTGCCGGCGGCGTTGCTCGTGAAGCTGCTGGCGGCGCGCTTCCCCGGCGCCTACGGCCTCGGGTAGCTGCGGCCGACGAGAGCGTCCCAGCCGCGGTCCGGCAGCAACCGCCGGAGCGTGATGAAAAGGCGCGCCGACGGCGTCACCCGGTAGCGCGTCCGGGGACGCTTCGCGCTGAGCGCTCGCTCGATCGTCGCCGCGACGACGTCGGCGTCTCCCCCGAGCAACCGCGCGAATCGGCCTTCGTACGCGCCGGCCGTCGCGGCTCCGACGGCGGCGTTGAAGCGGCCGTAGGGCTCGTCGCCGACCGGAATCGAGCCGACCGCCGCCTCGGCGAACTTCGTCCGGATCAGCCCCGGCTGGATCACGGCCACGTCGATCCCGAAGCCGGCCACCTCGTACCGGAGCGCATCGCTGAGCGCCTCCAGCGCGTGCTTGGACGCGTGGTACCAGCCGCCGCCCGGGAACGTCAGCTCGCCGCCCATGGAGCTGACGTTGATGATCCGCCCCCAACGCTGCGCGCGCATCCCCGGCAGGACCAGCTGGGTCAGCCGTGCGAGGCCGAAGAGATTCGTCTCGAACTGCCGGCGGGCATCCTCGAGCGACACGCTCTCCACCGCGCCGCTGAGCGAGTAGCCGGCGTTGTTCACGAGCGCGCCGACCGCGCCGTGCTCACGCTCGATCTCTTCGACCACGGCGGCCATGGAGGCGTCGTCCGTGACGTCGAGCTCGCGGAGCTCGCAGCACCCGGCGAGGTCGGCCAGCGATTCGAGCCGACGTGCGGTCGCATAGACATGCCAGCCTTTGCTGCCGATCAGCTCGGCGGTGGCGAAGCCGATCCCTGAGGAGCACCCGGTGACGAGGACGGCGCGCGACTCGGCCACCCCGGGAGTGTGCAGGCTAGACTCGAACGCGGGTATGGGCATCTTTCGCTCGATGAGCGGCTTCGGCGGCCGGGATATGGCCGTGGACCTCGGAACCGCCAACACGCTGGTCTACGTCCGCGGCCGCGGGATCGTCCTCAGCGAGCCGTCGGTCGTGGCGATCGACCAGCGCACGGGCGAGGTGCACGCCGTCGGAGCGGAAGCGAAGCGGATGCTCGGGCGCACGCCCGGGACGATCTCGGCGATCCGCCCGCTCAAGGATGGTGTCATCGCCGACTTCGACGTCACCGAGCAGATGCTTCGCCACTTCATCCAGAAGGTGCACCAGAACCGGTTCGCGCACCCGCGCGTCGTCGTCTGCGTGCCCTCGGGCGTCACCGGGGTCGAGAAGCGCGCCGTCGAGGAGGCGACCCTCTCGGCCGGCGCACGCCAGGCCTACCTGATCGAGGAGCCGATGGCGGCTGCGATCGGCGCCGGCCTCCCGGTCGCCGAGCCGACCGGGAACATGATCGTCGACATCGGCGGCGGCACGACCGAGGTCGCCGTGATCTCGCTCGGCGGCATCGTCGTCTCGCAGAGCCTCCGCGTCGGCGGCGACGAGATGGACGACGCCATCGTCAACCACATCAAGAAGGAGTACAAGCTCCTGATCGGCCAGCAGACCGCGGAGGAGATCAAGCTCGAGGTCGGCTCGGCCCACCGCATGCGCGAGGAGGTGCAGGCCGAGGTGCGCGGGCGGGACATGCTCACCGGGCTCCCGAAGACCGTGGTCCTCTCCTCGGAGGAGGTGCGGCACGCGCTCGAGGAGCCCGTCTCGCAGATCATCGACGCGATCCGGTCGACGCTCGACAAGACCCCGCCCGAGCTGGCCGCGGACATCATGGACCGCGGGATCGTGCTCGCCGGCGGCGGGGCGCTCCTGAGCGGGCTCGACGAGCGGCTCCGCCACGAGACCCAGATGCCCGTGCACCTCGCGGAGAGCCCCCTGACCTGCGTCGCGGTCGGGTCGGGTCGCAGCCTGGAGGAGTTCGAGGCGATCCACCGCAGCGCCCGCGCACGCAACCGCCGCAACGGCCGCGGCCGCTACTAAGCCAAAAGCGGGCCGGTAGCCTCCTGGGAGGCCGCTAACATGAGTCGCTTGCCACGCAACCGCACCGCACGATCGGCGGTGCTGGGCCTTCCCGTCCGGCGTCCCGCCTCGCGTTCGCTTTCCTCCCGCAGCATCAGTGCCGTCAGGCGCCGGATCGTGCTGGGGGTGCTCGTGCTGCTCGCGCTCGCGCTGATCACCGTCAGCTTCCGCGAGAGCCAGAGCGGCCCCCTCCATGACGCGCAGGGCGCCGTCGCGAGCGCGCTCCAGCCGCTCGAGGTCGCCGTCGAGCGGGTGGCGCGGCCGTTTCGCGACGCCTACGGCTGGACGAAGGATCTCTTCAACGCGCGTTCCGAGAACGAGGAGCTGCGGGCGGAGAACGAGCTGCTCGAGCAGCAGGTGATCCAGAACGAGTCGGCGCTGCAGCAGAACGTGCTGCTCAAGCGCCTGCTCGAGTACCGCGACTCGCCCTCGTTCCCCGCCGACTACGAGGGCGTCGCCGCCGAGGTGATCGTGCAGCCGGCCTCCGCCTTCGAGCAGGAGGTCGTCGTCTCGGCCGGCTCGAAGGACGGGATCCGGGTCAACGCGGCCGTCGTCACCGCGGACGGCTTCGTCGGCACGGTCACCCGCGTCACCGAGACCGCGGCGCGCGTTCGCCTGCTCACCGACGAGTCGAGCGCCGTCTCCGCCGTCGACCTCCGCACCCGCGCGGCAGGCGTCGTCATGCACGGTCAGTCCGGCAACGCGCTCGTCCTCGAGCGGGTGTCG
Organism: Actinomycetes bacterium; assembly: GCA_031425855.1. GTDB lineage: Bacteria > Actinomycetota > Thermoleophilia > Gaiellales > Gaiellaceae > Gaiellasilicea. The sequence continues at coordinate 9,308 of JANPKC010000195.1, forward strand.
AAGCGGGAGAACGTCCGCCGCGGCGACGAGATCGTCACCGCCGGCTGGCGCACCGGCGGGCTGGCGTCGCTCTACCCGAAGGGGATCCCGATCGGCCGCGTCTCCTTCGTCGGCGGGCTCAGCACCGACCTCTGGCAGCAGGTGCTGATCGAGTCCGACGTCGACTTCACCGCTCTCGATGCCGTCCTCGTGCTCGTCCCCCGGCGTCCGTCCCCGGAGCTTCCGTGACGTTCAGCGAGACCGCGATCGTCGCCGCCGTCGTCTTCGTCGCCGCGCTGCTGCAGGTGACGCTCTTCGCGTCGCTCGACGTCGCTGCGGGCGTGGCCGACGTGCTGCTGCTCTCGCTCCTGTCGATCGCGCTGCTGCGGGGGCCCGTGACCGGCACCGTGGCCGGCTTCTTCGGCGGGCTGCTGGTCGACGTCCTCACGCTCGACACCCTCGGCGTCTCGGCGCTGCTCTACTCGCTCGCCGGCTACTGGGCCGGTCGCTACGGCGAGACGACCGGCCGCGACCGCTCGCACGCGCCGCTCCTGACCGTGCTCGTCGCCACCGTCGCGATCGCCTACGTCGGCTACGGGCTCCACTTCCTGCTCGGCGAGGAGCTCTCGGCGCGGCGCGCCCTCTTCGAGACGCTGCTGCCGACGCTGATCCTCAACCTGGCGATGGCGAAGCCGGTCTTCGCTCTCTGCCGGGCGGCGCTCGGCCGCTCGTCGCTCTCCGACCGGGTCACGGAGGTGAAGCTCTTTGGCTAGCTCGTTCCCGGAGCGCCGCTCCCGCTCCGGCCGGTTCCTGCCCCCGGACCCGCGCACGTCGGAGCCGTATCGCTTCACGCCGCAGCTCGCGCTGCGGGTCGGCGTGCTCGCCGCGCTCGCGCTGATCGTCTTCGCGATCCTCTTCCTCCGGCTCTGGGCGCTGCAGGTGCTCTCGGGCGACCAGTACCTGAACGCCGCCCAGAACAACCAGCTGCGCACGATCAGGGTCGAGGCGCAGCGGGGCTCGATCGTCGACCGCGCGGGCCGGACGATCGTGTCGAACGTGCCCGGCACGGCTGTCCGGATCTGGACCGCCGACCTGCCGGACGAGGGGCGCTACGCCATGTTCAAGCGGCTCTCGACGATCCTCCGCGTGCCGCTGCCGCGTCTGACGAGGGCACTCGAGGAGAACAAGGGCGATCCGCTGACGCCGATCCTCGTCAAGACCGCCGTGCACGAGGACCAGGTGGCGACCCTGCTCGAGCACCGGGCCGACTTCCCCGGGGTCGAGGTCACGAGCACGTATCTGCGCGACTACGAGCACAAGGCGCTCGCCGCACAGTTGCTCGGGTACGTCGGCGAGGTCTCGCCCGAGGAGCTCGAGCGCCTCGAGCAGGCGAAGGACCGCGACATCCGCGGCGGCGAGAAGATCGGCAAGACCGGGGTGGAGGCGGCCTACGACCGCTGGCTGCGCGGCACGCCGGGGACCGACCAGCTCCGCGTCGACTCGCTCGGTCAGCCGCTCGGCCGCTTCGAGCAGCGGCGTCCCGCGCAGGCGGGCTACAGCATCCGGCTGACGCTCGACGTCGGCCTGCAGCGCGCCGCCGAGCGGGCGATCCGCTACGGGATCGCGCTCGCCCCGAGGGACGAACGCTTCAACGCGAACGGCGGCGCGATCGTCGCGCTCGACCCGCGCGACGGCGCAGTCCTCGCGATGGCCTCGAACCCGACCTACAAGCCGTCCGTCTACGTCGGCCGCGTCGACC
>JANPKC010000196.1:0-2122 GCA_031425855.1 Actinomycetes bacterium
CACGTCGAGCTCTTGAGCGTCACTCACGCGGCGACGCTCGCTCGCAACCGCGGAAACCGCTTCACGATCGACACCACGGTCGTGTTCTGGAACGGCTCCCCTCGCAGCGACCTTGCCACGCGCTTCGAGCTCGCTGACGCGAGCGACGGCGCGCTCGTGCCGCTCAGCAACGCGATGACTTCGACGGGCTCCTGGCAGACCACGATCACGCCCACTGTGCTCGGAGACCGCCGGCTCGACCTCACGGCGGAGCTCGCCACCTCCAGCGCCCTCGACCTCTCGACCACCGCAGCCGGCCGGCGCTTCACCGTCGTCGTCCGAGAACGCCTCGACCTGCAAGCGCGACGTCCCGCTGACCCCGCCTTCACCGACGCGCCGGGTGCGATAGCAGCGGGTAGCACGCTCGCCTTGCGCATCCGCCTCGCCGGCGACGGCGTGGCCAACCAGACGATCGCTCTCACCCACGACGGCGACGGCTCCCTTCCGACCAACGCGACGACCAATGGGAACGGCGAGGCCGTCGTCACCTACACGGCGCCGTCCGTCGTGGGAAGCGAGCGCGTCACGGCGACGGTCACCGACGGCGGGCTCACGGCCGCAGACGCGATCGCGCTCACGACGCGACTGCCCGTCGTCGTCGACGTCACTCCCTCGTTCGGCTTTGTCACGCCGGGCGGCACCGTCCAGTTCACGGCCTCCGTAACAGGGACGGCCGACCAGCGGGTGACGTGGACGGCGCCGGGAGGCGGCTCCATCAACGCGGCGGGCCTGTTCACCGCCTCCGTCCTCGCGACCGCCGGCATGACGTTCGACGTCTTCGCGCGCAGCGTCGCGGATCCGACATCCGTCGCCCACGCCGCCGTTCAGGTCGTCGCGAACGGGCTGATCGGGACGTGGGACGGCACCATCACCATCAGATTCGACGGCTCGGAGTTCACGCAGCCGCTGCGCTCACCGATGTCGATCCGGGGCTTCCTGAATCTGCCGCCCTTCGCGCCTGGGGCGATCGTCCTGTCCGGGGGTGGCTGGGGCGGATGTCAGTTCGGAGGGATGACGCCGCTCGTCGTCGACGCGGCGCAGGAGTCCTTCACCGGTACGCAGGTCTCGTGCAGCACCGGACCGCTGCAGCCGCTGCTCGGCGCACCCGCGCGGGGGGCACGAAGCGGCGACAGCCTCACGATCACACTCGACGGCGATGGCGTCAGCCACCGCTACAACCTGACGCGCGTGCCGGGCTAAGCGACGGAGGCGGCAGCCATCAGCTCGCGGCGCAGGTCCTTGATCTCGTCGCGCAGCTTCGCCGCGTACTCGAACCGCAGCTCCTCGGCGGCGGCGAACATCTCCTCCTCGAGCGTGACGAGCAGCTTCTCGAGCTCCTCGCGGGAAAGTCCCTCGAGCTTCTCGCTGCCGCGGCGGCGCTTCCCGGGGACGTTCGGGTTGTCGAGCTGGAGGAACTCGGCGATGTCGGAGACGCCCTTCGCGATCGAGATCGGCACCGTTCCGTGCTCTTCGTTGTAGGCGAGCTGGATCGAACGCCGGCGCTCGGTCTCCTCCATCGCGCCCTTGATCGCCTCGGTCAGCTTGTCCGCATAGAGGAGGACGCGGCCGTTCACGTTCCGCGCGGCCCGTCCGATCGTCTGTACGAGCGCCGTCTTGCCGCGGAGGAAGCCTTCCTTGTCGGCGTCGAGGATCGCGACGAGCGAGACTTCGGGCAGATCGAGCCCCTCGCGGAGAAGGTTGATCCCGACGAGCACGTCGTACTCGCCGAGGCGCAGCTCGCGGATGATCTGGATCCGCTCCAGCGTGTCGATCTCCGAGTGGAGGTAGCGGGCGCGGACGCCGGCCTCGAGCAGGTAGTCGGTCAGGTCCTCCGACATCTTCTTCGTCAGCGTCGTGACGAGCACGCGCTCGCCGGCCTCCTCGCGCTTGCGGATCTCACCGAGCAGATTGTCGATCTGGTTCTTCGTCGGCCGTAGCTCGACCTCCGGATCGACGAGGTAGGTCGGCCGAATCATCTGCTCGGCGACGACCGCCGAATGCCGCAGCTCATACGCGCCCGGGGTCGCCGAGACGAACACCATCTGCCCCACCCGGCCGAGGAACTCGTCGAAGCGGAGCGGCC
>JANPKC010000197.1:0-8272 GCA_031425855.1 Actinomycetes bacterium
CGCGCCGCCGCTGCCGACTAGGAAGCGGACACCAGAGCTCAGGCGCGGCGTTCGGCCGACGTTCGCGATCACGTCCTCAGCGAAGCCCCATCAGACGAAGCCGCCGAGGTGAGCGCTAGAGCAGCTCCAAGGCCGCTCGCAGCTGTGCGATCTGGCGGGCGCCGTTCTCCTCCGATGGGTCGATCGTGCAAGGGAGTGCTGGGGTCAGGTCTTGATCCCTCACATCGGGACACGTCCAAGTGCTAGGGGAGTGCTGGGGTCAGGTCTGGATCCCTCACATCGGGACACGTCCAAGTGCTGGGAAGCAAGACCTGACCTCCATTCTCCATGACCTCCATTCTCCACCGCGCCGCCGCTGCCGACTAGCCCGCGAAGCGCGCGAAGGCGCTGAGCGCGACCCGTCCCGCCAGCTCGTCCGCGGCTGCGACCCGCCAGGTCAGCACGCTCGCGACGAAGACGCCGCCGCCGTAGGCGACGATGCCGTTGTCGTGGCGGGCGCCCTCGAGCCAGCCCGCCTTGTGCAGCACGACCGGGCTCGTTCCGAAGAAGCGGTCGAGCTTGCCCCGGTCGGTCACCTGGGCGAGCAGCCAGAGCAGATAGCGCGCCTCGGAGCCCGAGACGCCGAGGCGGAGCAACGGCCCCCGCCCGGACGCCGCGAGATAGACCGACCGGGCGAGCCGCGCAAGGTCGGCGGCGGTCGTGTACTTGCCGACGCCGAACGACGGCTGGCTCTCGACCCGGATCGGGATCGGGCTCGTCGTCGCAGCGGGCCGCCGGGGCGTCTCGTAGCCGCCGTACATCAGCGAGTCGTCCATCCCGAGCGCGCGCATCGTCTCGTTGACGCGCGCCGAGCCGGCGGAGGTCGAGCCGGCGAGCCAGACCTCGAGCGCGTTGGCGGCGTCGTTGTCGGAGTTGACGAGCATCTTCCCGAGCAGCCGCGAGACCTGCGTGATCGGCTCGGGCTTGTGCTCGAGCGAGCGCAGGACCGTGACCGCGATCGCGAGCTTCAGCGTCGACGCCGCGGGAAAGCGCGCGCCGGCGTTCCAGGCGGCGCCCCGGCCCGTGCGGAGATCCTCGACGTAGATGCCGCTCGTACCTCCGTGGCGCTGGACGAGCGAGCGGATGGTGCGATCGAGCGCCGGGTCGAGCCGCGGCGCCCGCTCGCGGGGCTCCGAGCCCTGCGGGAGGCCGTAGACCTGCTCGACGAGCCGCGACGAGCGGCGGTTGCGCCCGTCGACCGCCGTGACGCGGATCGTCGTCGGTCCCCCCGTCAGCCGCACCCTGAGCGAGAACGAGCGGCCGCGGAGCCGAGAGTCGGCGGCGACGTACCGGCCGACGTGGACGATGATCCGCCGGGTGCCGAGCGGCGCCGTGCCCGCGACGAGCCCGTACGAGACCTCGCGCGGCGCCGGGGCGACGATCGCCGGCGGGGCCAGGGGTGGAAGAGCATCCGCCGGGGCATCCAGCATGATGCGAATCATGGCGATTCTCGCCCACCTCGACCTCGACGCCTTCTTCGCCGCGGTCGAGGAGCTCGAGCAGCCGGAGCTGCGGCACAAGCCGCTCGTCGTCGGCGGCGACCCGCACGGGCGCGGAGTCGTCTCGACCGCGAACTACGTCGCGCGCCGCTTCGGGATCCGTTCGGCGATGAGCTGCGCCGAAGCGCTGCGGCGCTGCCCGGCCGCGGTCTTCCTCCGCCCGCGCCACTCGCTCTACCGCGAGTACTCGCAGGCTGTCTGGACGTCGGTCCGCGAGGTCGTCCCGCGCGTCGAGCGCACAGGGCTCGACGAGGGGTATCTCGACCTCACGCCGCTCGCGTCCGACTACTCACGCGCCCGGGCGGTCGCGGAGGCGGTGCAGACGTCGGTGCGCGCGGCGACGAGCCTCTCGTGCTCGCTCGGGGTCGCGCCGACGAAGGTGGTCGCCAAGGTGGCATCGGACCGCCGCAAGCCGGGCGGGATCACGGTCGTGCCCGCCGGCACCGAGGCGCGGTTCCTGGCTCCGTTCCCGGTCCGGGCGCTCCCCGGTGTCGGCCCGCGCGCCGAGCAGCGGCTGGCCGCGACAGGCGTGACGACCGTCGGCGACCTCGCTGCGCTCTCCGACCTCGACGTGCGGGCGGTGCTCCCGGGCCAGGTCGGCCGGATGCTGCGCGACCGCGCGAAAGGCATCGACGCGCGTGGCCTCGAGGGCAGCGCCGAGCGGATCTCGATCTCCGTCGAGGAGACATTCGACCGCGACCTGCACGACCGGGCGCTCCTGCACACGGAGCTGCGGCGGATGGCCGGCCGGCTCGGCGCCCACCTCCGCCGCGACGGTCTCTCCGCTCGGACGGTGACGGCGAAGCTCCGCTACGGCGACTTCTCGATCCGCAGCCGCTCGGCCAGCCTCGACGTCGGCATCGACGACCCCGACCGGATCGGCGAGCTCGCGTGCGCGCTGCTCGACCGCGGCCTGTACGACCGGCCGGGGGCGCTGCGCCTCGTGGGGGTCGGCGTGTCGGGGCTCTCCGACTACCGCCAGCTATCGCTCGACGAGAACGACTACGCCTCGTCGGCGTAGCGGGCGCGAAGCTCGTCGCTCTCGAGGTCTTCGAGCTCGGCGCCGCGCTGGAGCAGCAGGCGGACGATCGCATCGTGCTCCCCGGCCGCCGCGCTCTGCACGGGCGCCACCTCGATCTCCCGGTGCCTGCTGACGGCGCGCGGATCGGAGCCGCGGTCGAGGAGGAGCTCCGCCGCGTCCTCCTGGCCAAAGAATGCCGCGAGATGGAGCGCGGTGAAGCCGTCCGGGGACCAGGCGGTGACGAGCGCCGGCTCTGCCTCGAGCAGCTCCTCCAACCCTCTCGTCCGACCGACCGCGGCGGCATCGAAGACGTCGAGCGGCGGGTTCGCGTCGAGGATCGGGTCGACGAGGTCGGCCTTTCCGGTGTAGAGCGCATGGAGCACGGGCGAAAGCCCCTCCGCACTCCGTTGCGCGGCCAGATCGGGGTCGTCGGAGAGCGCGTCGCACAGGGCGTCCTTGTCTCCGGCGTCGATCAGCTGGAAGAGGCTCATCCGCGCAGCACCGGCCGCGTCAGGCACGTTGGCCCGCCGTCGCCCTTCCGGGAGATCTCGTCGCCCTTGTAGACGAGCACCTCGACGCCGGCCGCCTCCATCCGCCGCCGCGTCTCGTCGTTGCCCTCGAGCGCGAGCGCGTACCGGGGGCCGAGCGCGAGCACGTTCGGGCCCATCGTCTCGAACTCCTCGTCGGGCACCTCGACGATCTCGATCCCACGCTCCTCGAGCAGCTCGACCAGGCGCACCGGCGCGAGCCGCGGATAGACGAGCGCGAGGTCGGTGTCGAGCGGCGAGATCAGGCTCATCAGGTGCATCACCTCGGCGCGCCCGTTCCAGTGCGGCAGGTCGAACGAGAGCACCTCCGCGTCCGGGAACGCCGCCTGCAACTGCTCGACCCCGGAGGCGTTCGTGCGGTAGCCGCGGCCGACGAGCAGGGTCCCGGCGTCGAGCCACAGCGTGTCGCCGCCGTCGATCGTGCCCGGCGCCTCGATCCGTGCAGCGACCGGGACGCCCGCGTCCGCGAGGTCCAGCTCGAGCGCGGCGGGCTCGCCCAGACGTCCGTCCTTGCCCGGCCGCAGCAGCACCGCGCCGCGCTCGCCGACGAGGACCGGGTCGTAGGCATAGATCGCGTCCGGGTTGCCGCGCTCGCCCTCGGCGACGATCACCTCGGCTCCCGCACCGACGAGGATCTCGCGCAGCGCCTCGTGCTCGGCGGCTGCCGCGGCCAGGTCGGGCTCCGCACGCCAGCCGTACTCGCGCCAGCGCGCCGCGTCCGCCGGGTGGGGCGGGCGAACGAGCACGCGCCGGAGCGGTGCGGTCATGGAGCGGGCGCCGAATGAGCTCATGGGAGCCGGAACGCTAGCTCACCGAGGCGCCGGTAGCCCTCGACAGACGGATGGTCGCCGTCCGACGTCCACTCGTCGCGCATCCGGCCGGGGGCGTCGGGGCTCTCGAGCGTCGCGTAGAAGGGCAGCACGGGAACGTCCTCCTCCCGTGCGATCTCCTCGATCAGCTCGTTGAGGCGGCTGATCGGCTGCTCCGTCGACGGCCAGCCGCCGTTCCAGGGCAGGACGTTCGCGATCGCGACGCCGAGCCCGCGCTCCTTGCCCCTCCGCACCAGCGCGCGCAAGTTCTCGGCGGCCGGCTCGACGTCGCGGCCCTGGGCGATGTCGTTGATCCCGCCCTGCACGATCAGGACGTCGGCGCCGTCCACGCACGCGTCGAAGCGCGCCGCGATCTCGTCCGTGCGCTCGCCCCAGACGCCGCAGTTGCGAAAGCGGAGCCGCGGGTCCTTCCGTGCCGCCCAGTACTCCCACTGGCTGCGCTCGTCGAGATCGGCGCCGTACGTCGCGCGGACGCCCGGATCCGGGTCCCAGTAGGGCGAGCCGGCGTGGATCGAGTCGCCGAGCGCGGCGACGACGATTTTCCCCTCCTCGTTCCCGCAGCCGGCGAGCGCCACTGAGACGAGAGCGTAGACGTAGACGCGCGGGGTCATGGGACGGATGATGGAGCCGCGATGGCGCTCTACCACGAGGGCAACCGGAGCTTCCAGGATCGATTCGACACGCGGCGACTCGCGGATCGGATCGAGGAGCGGATCGTCCACGAGACGATCGACGCCGACGACCGCGCGTTCATCGAGGCGCGCGACATGTTCTTCCTGGCGACGGCCGACGCCGACGGCTCGCCGCAGTGCTCCTACAAGGGCGGAGACCCCGGCTTCGTGCGCGTGCTGGACGGGGCCACGATCGCGTTCCCGAGCTTCGACGGGAACGGAATGTACCTCTCTCTCGGCAACCTGTCCGCGAACCCGCGCGTCGGTCTCCTGTTCGTCGACTTCGAGGGGCAGAAGCGGCTGCGGCTGAACGGGGTCGCGTCGATCGACCCGGACGACCCGCTGCTCGCCGAGTACCCGCGCGCGCAATCCATCGTGCGGGTCCGGGCGACCGAGGTCTTCCCGAACTGCCCGCGCTACATCCACAAGCTGGCGCTCGTCGAGCGCTCGCGGTTCACGCCGCGCGCCGACTGCGAGCCGCCGATCCCCGACTGGAAGCGCCGGGAGTGGGCCCGCGACGTGCTCGCGGCCGGTGATCCGGCGAACGAGGGCTAGCTCGCGAGCTCGAGCTGCTGCGCGGTCCGGTCGTGCTCGGGCGAGCCGGGCTCGAGCCGCTCGAGCGCGTCTGTCCAGGTCGCGCGCGCCTGCTCCTCGTCGCCCTGGCCGCGGTGGAGCGAGCCGAGGTTGGCGAGCACACGGCCGGCCCCGTGGCTGTCGCCGAGCTCGGCGAGGATCGCGACCGCGGCTTCGTAGGAGTCGATCGCGCCGGCCTCGTCGCCGATCCGGGCCTGTGTCAGGCCGAGCCCGTTCAGCGTCAGGGCCTCGCCGCGACGATCGCCGAGCCTGCGAAAGATCTGGAGCGCCGACTCGACGAGCTCGACCGCTTCCCCGGCACGGCCGTCGTGACGCAGAGCGGCCGCCTGCTCGTTCAGCCGCAGCGCTTGGCGTCTACCGGGCTCCGCCGCCGGCGCGACCGTCCTCGCAGCGAGGTTCACGCGCGCGTCCCGCGCCCGCGCCACCATCCTGGACGCGACGGTCCCCGCGGCCGCACGCCTCCCTGCCCAGTCGACCCGTGCGGCGCGAGCCGAGGCCGTACGAGTCGCAGCCCGAAGCCGGCCGCCGACCTTCGCAGCCCGAGGCCCGATCGTCCCGGCGAGCACGCGCCCCTGCAACCAGAGCGCCGCAACCAGGAGGAGCCCACCCACGACGAGGGCGACGAACGGCACTGCGAAACCGATCGCGACGAGCAGCGCGCCCCACAGCAGGCCGATCGCGGCGAGCGCGGCGAGTCGTCGTTCGTTCCGCGAAAGCTCTCGCGACATCGTGGTTCCTCCTCTCCGGACAGGGCTCCAGCGGTACGTCTTCGCGCCGCCGGACGTTGCTCCTGCGGCGACCGGGCTTGCCGTCACCGCGACGGCGCCGTCTCCGAGGAGAGCCGCTGGTAGAAGAAGCCCGCGAGCAGGAGCACGCCGCCGACCGCGAGGAACGACAACGCGCGCGTGACCGAGCTCAGCGTGCTCAGGTCGTAGAGGAAGAGCTTCCCGAGCGCGAGCGCGAAGAGACCGAGTGCAGCCAGTCGGAGCACGCGGACGCTGCGGCGGAGGCCGGCGAGGAGGGCGGCGAAGGCGACGACGCCCCAGAACGCGCTGACAGCCGTGTGGCCGCGCTGGAACTCCGTCGTCTCTCCAGCCGTCGAGGCCGCCTCGACCAGACCGAGGATCGAGAGCGAGGCGCCGTAGAGGCCGAGCCCGGCGAGCAGCCAGAGCAGCGCCCGGCGCAGCGGCTCGACACTCGCGTCGATCCAGGCGTCGAGCTCATCCGCGGGATCGAAGCGCCCCAGCGACAGGAGCAGCGCGACGAGCGCGACGCCGACGAGCACCAGCGCGGGAACTCCGGCAGCGGGAAGGCTTCCCGCATCGACGAAGTCGGTCGGCTCCGCGAGCTCCGCCAGGGAAAAGGCGCAAGCGATCCCCACGAGCGACACCGACGCGAGCCAGAGGCGCGGCTCCAGGAGCGCCCGGCCGGCAACAACGACGACGACCGCGCCGGCCGACAGGGCCAGCGCGAGCCACGTCCCTTCCAGGAGCAGCAGCGCCGAGCCGAGGCCGAGGAGCAGGGCGGCGGACCAGAAGCAGGTCGAGAGCTCACGCCATCGCCAGACGGCGGCGGCGACGAGCAGGTGCGCACCGGCGGCGACAAGCAGCCCGTAGCCCTCGTCGTCCACCGAGAGCAGCTGGAAGGAGGCGAAGGCCGAGTGCAGCGCGCCGAGGGCGACGGCGCCGGCCGGGACGACGAGGATGCGTCCGCCGAGCACCCCGTGCAGCAAGGCAGCCGACGCGCACGCCGCGGCGAGGACGAGCGCCGACCAACCGCTGACGTAGTCGAGCTCGGGAACGGTGAAGCCCGCGAACGAGACGATCGTCCCGGCCAGCGTGACGAGGCCGGTGACCTCGAGCAGCCGCGAGCTGCGGGCGAGACCGGCTGTCAGGAGCGCCAGAGCCGCCAGCGACCAGAGCCCGGTCACGCCGACGTGACCCCAGTCGAACGCCGGCCCCACCCGCAGCCACTCGAAGAGCTCGAGCAGCGCCAGCGAGGCGGCGTCGGCGGCGAGGATCGCGGCGAGCGCGATCGAGCCCTGCGAGAGCACGGGACGCTGGACGTGCAAGTCCTCGACGAGCTCGCGCACGAACGCCGGCATCGCCTCGAGGCCGCGCGGCTGCGGCCACGCGCGGGCGAGCAGCCCGTACGCGGCGGCCCCTGCCGCGACCGCGAGCAGCGACGGCACGGCGGCGATGTGGTCTGCCGTCCGCTCGAAGAGCAGGCTCGGCCGGGCATCGACGAGGAGCGTGTAACCGAAGGCGAGTCCGAGGTAGGCGAGTGCAAGGAGCTGGAAGCGCGAGTCCGCGACGCGCCGGCCGAGCCACGCGAGCGCCACCGTCTCCGCGGCCCATGCGACCACGAGCGCCGGGCCGTCGAGGATCTGCGCGAGTGCGACCGCAGCGAGCGCCGACCCGGCGGCCGAGGCGAGCGCGGACAGCTCGGGCTGGCGCCGCCAGGCGGCAGCGGCGACGGCGCCGTACACCGCGGCAGCTGCTCCGGCGGCGACGGCGCGCGCGCCGCCGTCCAGGAGGACGAAGCTCCAGAGCAGCGTCAGGGCGACGTTCCCGCCTGCAAAGGCGCCTGCCAGGGCGTCGAGCCGCGGCCCGCCGGCGCGAAGCTGCCGTGCGACTCCGGCTCCGAGGTACAGCAGGCCGAAGGCGGCCGCCACGACGAGGACGCGCGCCCGCGCCGGCTCGCCCTCGTCGAGGACGAGCGCGACGAGCTGCGGCACGCTGACGACGCCGGCGAAGACCAGCAGACCGTCCCAGCGCCGGACCGTGCCGACGACCGCGGCGCCCAGGAAGACGAGAGCCACGAAGCCGGTGCCGGTCGCGGTGGCGTCGTCGTCGAGGAGCGCCACGGCGGGAACGCACATCGCCCCGATCAGGCCGAACGCGGCCACGATCTCGGACGACCAGCGGAGCGAAAGGGCGACGGCCAGTGCGGCGATTCCCGCGGCGAGCGCGAGAGCGGACAGCGGCGCGAGCAGCTCGTAGCGGGCCGTCGCGAAGAGGAGCGTCGCGTAGCCGCCGGCGATTCCGGCTCCGGCGGCGGCGACCGCCGC
>JANPKC010000198.1:0-13698 GCA_031425855.1 Actinomycetes bacterium
CCGGCTGCTGGCGAATCTGTTGGGGTTGGCCGGGGGGCGGGGGGGCGCGCCGGGGGGGGGGCTCCCCCGCCGGGCCGCGGACAGCCTCGCGCGAGCGGGCCGGCGCGCGCTCGGCCGCGACGACGCACACGCGGCGGCGAATCTCCTCGGCCGTGCCTCGGTCCTTCGCGACTCCGACGGCTCGCTCCTCGTCGACCTCGGCGAGGCGCTCTTCGGCCTGGGCCGGTTCACGGAGGCGGACCGGGCGTATGCCACGGCGGCCCGGGTGGCCGCGCTCGCAGGCGACGCCCGCAGCGAGGTCGCCGCGCGGCTCTCCTCGGCGGTGATCGGGCTGCACACCCGGGCCGAGGGAGGCGTCGACGATCTCGCCGCCGCTGTCGACCGCGCGCTGCCGGCGTTCGAGGAGGCGGGCGACGACGCGACCGTCGCGCGGCTGCTGACCCGGCTGGCGACCGCGTACTGGTGGCGCTGCCAGGTCACGGCGATGGAGGACACGCTCGAACGTGCGCTCCGCCACGCCGTTCGGGCCGGTGACGAGCGCCAGCGGGTCGAGATCGGCGCCAGGCTCGGCATCTCGGCGGTGATCGGCCCGCTCCCTGTCGAGCAGGCGCGAGGCCGTCTCGAGGAGCTGCTCGGCTCGACCCCGGCGGAGAGCAGCGCCCGGGCGTACCTGCTCGTCTCCTCCAGCCTCCTGGCGGCGATGGCGGGCGACTTCGAGGAGGCGCGCAGCCGCAGCGCGACAGGGCTGGCGCTCCTGGAGACGCTCGGACGCAGCGTCGGCGCAGCGGCGATCGCCACGTGGACGAGCGCGGTCGAGCTGCTCGCGGACGACGCAGGTGCCGCGGAGCGGCAGCTCCGTCCCGCTCTCCGCCGGCTCGAGGAGGCAGGAGAGCTGGCCAACCTCTCCTCACTCGCGGCGCAGCTGGCGGAGGCTCTGCAGCAGCAGGGCCGGCACGAGGAGGCTCTCGCCGCGACGGTCACGAGCGAGGAGGCGGCGTCCGCGGACGACCTGCACGCGCAGATCGCCTGGCGCGTCGCCCGCGTCAAGGCGCTCGCGAGCCTCGCACGCGGCCGCGAGGCGCTCCGGCTCGCGGCCGAGGCGCTGGAGCTCGCCGGGAAGACGGACTCGCCCGTGTTCGCGGCGGAAGCGGTCCTCGCCCGGGCGGCCGCCCTGGCGGCGACCGGCGAGGCGGCGGAGTCGCGGGCGGTCGCGGGCCGGGCGCTCGCGCTCTACGAGGCGAAGGGGATCGTCGTCGCGGCGGCCCGCGTCCGCGCGCTCACCGAGCAGCAGCCAGCGGCGGCACGTACACCGTCGACCGCTGGGTGAGCTCGGCGGCGTCGAGCGCATCGAGCGCCATCCGATCGACGACCGGGCCAACTCCCGGATACGGAGACGCCTCGTAGACGACGAGCTCGTGCGCCGGCCCGTACCACCGGCGGAGAGCCGTCACGAGCTCGGCCCGCGACTCGACGACGCCCACCTGCCAGAGGACGAGCGCGGCGGCGGTCTCGAGCGCGGGCAGGCGGCGGACGAAGTCGCCCGCCTCGTAGAGCTGGCATCCGCTCGCGGCCGGATCGACTCCGAGGTCGGCGAAGAGGCAGTCGAGCGCCGACACGGCCGGGAGCATCCTCGCGTCGCTCCCGAGCGCGCGCGCCCGCGCGATCGCCTTGCCGGCGGGGTCGACGAAGACGCCCGGATGGCCGTAGAAGGCGGCGCAGACGCGCCTCCCTGCCGCGACCGGCTCCAGGATCGCGGCGACCATGCGCTCGTATGCCTCCGGTCCGGGGCCGTCGCTCCCGTAGCACGGAGCGAGCGAGCGGGCGTGCGGCGCCAGCGTGAGCACGGCCTGCTCGCTGATCGGGTCGCCGACGAGGAAGAGCACGTCCTCTGCCCCGGCGATCTCGACCCGAGCCTCCGTCGTCAGCTGCGCGGCTCCGATGCCGGTGCCGACGACGACGAGCGATCCGCTCACATGGGTGGCCAGACGATCAGGTACGGCTTCGGCCCGGGCGAGTTCGCCTCGGCGAGCAGTGTCCGCTCGATGTCCGCCAGCGAGCCGTTCCGGATCAGGTCGCCGTCCCCGGGGTTGAGCCCGTACTCCTTCTGCTGGCGGTCGATGTACGCGTCCCGATCGGCGTAGTACTCGGCCAGGTTGTCGCCCTCGAGAAGCTTGACGAAGAACTCCCTCAGCGTCATGGTCGCCTCCTGTCCCCAGAAGAGGGCGCGGAGCCACTCGAGCAGTCGCCGCACCATTGTGTGCCGGACGCTACAAAGCTCGCCGCCCCGAGTCAACGCGTCGTTACGCTGGGAGCATGGACCCGCTCGCGCCGTTCTCAGAGAAGACGCGGAGCTGGTTCGAGCGGGCGTTCGCCGGCCCGACCCCCGCGCAGGCCGCGGGCTGGCCCGCGATCGCCGCCGGCGGGCACGTCCTGATCCAGGCGCCGACCGGCTCCGGCAAGACGCTCGCCGCCTTCCTCTACGGGATCGACCGGCTCGACGCGACCCCGGGAGCGGGGTTGCGCCTGCTCTACGTCTCGCCGCTGAAGGCGCTCAACTACGACGTCGAGCGGAACCTGCGCGGGCCGCTCGCCGGGCTGCGATCCGACCTCCGGGTCGGCGTCCGCACGGGCGACACCTCGCAGAAGGAGCGCCGCGAGCTCGTCAAGGAGCCGCCGGACATCCTGATCACGACGCCCGAGTCGCTCTTCCTGATGCTGACGTCGCAGGCGCGCGAGACGCTGCGGGGGCTCGAGACCGTGATCGTCGACGAGGTGCACGCGGTCGCGGGCACGAAGCGCGGTGCGCATCTCGCCCTATCCCTCGAGCGGCTCGACGCGCTGCTCGACGCGCCCGCGCAGCGGATCGGCCTCTCGGCGACGCAGCGCCCGCTGGAGGAGATCGGCCGGTTCGTCTCCGGAGACCGTCCGATCCAGCTCGTCGACGCGGGCACGCGCAAGGACCTCGATCTCGAGGTCGTCGTCCCGGTCGACGACCTGCGCGAGCTGGGCGCGTCGCGGGAGCTCGCGCAGCCGGTCATGCCCGACGGCGTCGAGATGGCTTCCGGCTACGAGTCCACCGCGCGCTCGATCTGGCCCTCGATCTACCCGGCGATCCTCGCGCTCGTCAAGGAGCATCGCTCGACCATCGTCTTCGTCAACAACCGCCGCCTGGCCGAGCGGCTTGCGGTTCGCCTCAACGAGCTCGCGGAGGAAGAGATCGCGCGCGCCCACCACGGCTCGCTCGCCCGCGAGCAGCGGGTGATCATCGAGGAAGACCTGAAGGCGGGGCGGATCCCGTGCCTCGTCGCGACCTCGAGCCTCGAGCTCGGGATCGACATGGGCGCGGTCGACCTCGTGATCCAGGTCGAGAGCCCGAAGTCGGTCGCACGCGGGCTGCAGCGGGTCGGGCGCGCCGGCCACGAGCTCGGCTCGACCTCGAAGGGCCGCATCTTCCCCAAGTTCCGCGCCGACCTGCTCGAGTCGGCCGTGGTCGCGAAGGCGATGCGCGGCGGCGAGATCGAGGAGACGAGGATCCCGCGCAACCCGCTCGACGTGCTCGCGCAGCAGATCGTCGCGATCGTGGCCGAGGAGGAGATCGAGGTGGCGGCGTTGCACACGCTCGTGCGGGGCGCCTACCCGTTCTCCGACCTCTCGCTGCAACAGCTCGAGAACGTGCTCGACATGCTCGCCGGGCGCTACCCGTCGGACGAGTTCGCGGAGCTGCGGCCCCGGATCGTGTGGGACCGCACCGCCGGCGTGATCCGAGGCCGCACGGGCGCCAGGCGGCTCGCCGTCACGAACGCGGGCACGATCCCCGACCGAGGCCTCTACGGCGTCCATCTCGTCGACGGCGGCGGCCGCGTCGGCGAGCTCGACGAGGAGATGGTCTACGAGGCCCGCCAGGGGCAGACGTTCATGCTCGGCGCCTCGACGTGGCGGATCGAGGAGATCACCCGCGACCGCGTGCTCGTCTCGCCCGCGCCGGGCGTCCCCGGCGCAGTCCCGTTCTGGAAGGGCGAGGGCGTCGGCCGGCCGTTCGAGCTGGGCGAGATGATCGGCCGCGCCTCGCGAGAGCTCGTCGCCCGCACCGACGAGAGCGCCCTCGAGCACCTGCGCGGCGACTACCACCTCGACCCGCGCGCGGCCCGGAACCTGCTCACGTTCCTGCGCGAGCAGGCGGCCGCGACCGGCGTCGTCCCCTCCGACCGCGCGATTGTCGTCGAGCGCTTTCGCGACGAGATCGGCGACTGGCGCGTCTGCATCCTGACCCCGTTCGGCGGCCGCGTGCACGCGCCCTGGGGGATGGCGCTGACCGCGCGCCTGCGCGACTCGCTCGGCCTCGACGCGCAGTCGATCTGGTCGGACGACGGGATCGCGCTCCACCTGCCCGAGGCCGACGCGGCCCCGAGCCTCGCCGACCTTCTGATCGGGCCGGAGGAGATCGAGGAGCTCGTGGTCGCCGAGGTCGGGCAGACCGCGCTCTTCGGCGCCCGCTTCCGCGAGAACGCCGCCCGGGCGCTGCTGATCCCGCGCCGCCGTCCCGGACAGCGGACGCCGCTCTGGCAGCAGCGGCTGAAGGCGCAGAACCTGCTCCAGGTCGCGCGCAAGTACGGCTCGTTCCCGATCATCCTCGAGACCTACCGCGAGTGCCTGCAGGACGTCTTCGACCTGCCCGCGCTGAAGAACATCCTCCGCGGCCTCCAGACCCGCGAGCTCGACCTCGTCGAGGTCGAGACCGCCTCGGCCTCGCCGTTCGCCAGCTCGCTGCTCTTCGACTACGTCGCCACGTACATGTACGAGGACGACACGCCTCCGGCCGAGCGGCGCGCGCAGGCGCTGTCGCTCGACCGCGACCTGCTGCGGGAGCTGCTCGGGCAGGAGGAGCTGCGCGAGCTGATCGACCCCGACGCGCTCGCGGAGGTGGAGCGGCAACTGGCCGGCGCCCCGCGCGACCCGGACGAGCTGCACGACGTCCTCCGCCGCCGCGGCGACCTGCGTGCCGGCGAGTACGACGAGGCGCAGGCTGCGATCCTGCTCGCCGAGCGGCGCGCCCTGGCGGTGCGGATCGCCGGCGAGGAGCGGCTGATCGCGGCGGAGGACGCCGGCCGCTATCGCGACGCGCTCGGCGTCATGCCGCCCGGAGGGCTTCCTGAGGCGTTCCTCGAGGGCGGCTCCGACTCGCTGCGCCAGCTCGTGCTCCGCTTCGCGAAGAGCCGCGGCCCGTTCACGACCGCTGAGGCGGACGAGCGTTACGGGCTCGAGCTCGAAGCGCTCCTGCACGAGCTGGAGCGCGCCGACCTGCTCGTCCGCGGCGAGCTGCGGCCCGGCGGCAGCGAGCGCGAGTGGTGCGACCCCGAGGTGCTCCGCCGCCTGCGCCGTGCCTCGCTTGCGGCTCTGCGCCGCGAGGTCGAGCCCGCCGAGCACGCGGCACTCGGCCGCTTCCTGCCCGCCTGGCACGGGATCGGCCGCCGCGCGAGCCTGCGCGAGGCGCTCGTCCCGCTGCAGGGGCTCGCGCTGCCGGTCTCTCTCTGGGAGACGGAGGTGCTGCCCCGGCGCGTCCCGAACTACCAGCCCTCCTGGCTGGACGCCCTCTGCGCCGCCGGCGAGCTCGTCTGGGTCGGTGCCGGGCTCGACCGCGTCGCCGTCTACTTCCGCGAGGACGCGCCCGTGCTCGGCCGCCCCGCCGGAGCGCCGCCGCCCGAGAGCGCGGAGGCCGATGCGATCCGTGCGGCGCTCGGTCGCGGAGCGATGTTCTGGGCCGACCTGCTCGAGGAGACCGGGCTCGAAGCCGAGGCCGCGCTGCCGGCGCTCTGGGAGCTGGTCTGGGCGGGGGAGGTGGCGAACGACGCCTGGACGCCGCTGCGCGCCGGCCGCCGCTACGAGGCACCACGCGCGGCGCGACGCCCGCGCCGCTTCTCCCGCACCCGCGGCGCCGCGATCACCTCAACGCAGGGCCGCTGGTCGACGACCGACCGCCTCTTCCCCGGGCAGCCCGACCGGCGCGCGCTCGCCGAGCTCTTGCTCGAGCGCCAGGGGATCGTCACCCGCGACGGTGTCCGCGGCGAGGGGATCCCCGGGGGGTACAGCGCCGTCTACGCCGAGCTGAAGGACCTGGAGACGATCGGCGCCTGCCGTCGCGGCTACTTCGTCGAGGGCCTGGGCGGTGCCCAGTTCGCGCTCGCGGGGGCGGTCGAGCGGCTGCGCGAGCTGCGGGCGGAAGAGGAGCCCGAGCCGCTCGTCCTTGCCGCCGCCGATCCGGCGCAACCCTACGGCGCCGCGCTGCCGTGGCCCAAGCGCGCGGGCGCGCGGGCGGCCCGCGTCGCCGGCGCCCAGGTCGTCCTCCTCGGCGGCGAAGCGGCGCTCTTCGTCGAGCGCGGCGGCCGGACCCTCGTGCCGCTGCGCGAGCCGGACGAGGAGTGGCTCCGCCCTGCGATCGCCGCGCTCGTCGAGCACGTCCGCGCGGGAGGCGCGAAGCGGCTCGCAGTCGAGCGCTTCGACGGACAGCCGGTGACGGAGACGGAGATCATGCCGCTCCTCGTCGAGGCCGGCTTCCTGGCCGGTCCGCGGCGCGCGGTGCTCCGTCCGTAGACCCCTCAACTAGCAGGGCTTTCCGGCCGATCAAGGGACGGTGACGCCCACCATCGCCCAGCGGCTCTGGCTGCAGCCGGCAACGCTCGCACCGGAGGACCGGCGCAAGCTCCTCGCCGCGCGCGCGGCGTTCGGGCTCTTCGCGCTGCTGCCGACCGTTGCGCTCGCTGCGGCCTCGCTCGGGACGTCCGTCGCCCTCCCCAGCCTTGCGGCCGCGATCTTCTCCTACGCCCTGGCCTTCGTCGTGCTGCTCGCGTACGAGCGGATGGCGATGCTCGCGAAGAGCCTCGTCGCGACCGGCGGCGTGCTCGTGATCTCGACCTTCGTGATCGCCCAGCCGCACGGAGAGCTGTATTCGGTCCTCCACGTCGGGCTCGTCTTCTACGTCTGCTTCTTCTTCAGTCTTCGCCGGGCGGTCCTTCAGCTGTGCGTCCTGTTCAGCGTGATCGCGGCCGCCAGTGTCGTCTCGGCCGGGGGCGCCGCCGCTGCCGCAGAGGTGATCCTGCTCGACGTGGGTGCGTTCGTCGGCACCGCGGCGATCACCCTCGTGCTCCGCCGCCGCCTGATCGACGCGCTCGCGCAGGCGGAGCGCACGAGCGCGACGCTCGACGCGTTCTTCCTCCATGCCCCCGCCGGCTTCGGCTTCCTCGACTGCGACCTCCGTCATGTCCGCGTCAACGACGCGCTCGCCGAGATCATGGATCTCGAGCGCGATCAGATCGAAGGCCGGCTGCTGAGCGAGGTGGCCCCGATCAACGCGACCCGGCTGGTGACGCTCGCCCGGCGCGCGATCGAGTCGGGCGAGCCCGTGCTCGGCGCCGAGATCCACAACGCGGACGGCCGCTGCCACCTCGTCAGCTACTACCCGATCCCCGGCCGCAACGGCATCGCCGGAGTCGGGACGGCCGTCACGGACGTCACGCACCTCAAGGACGTCGAGAAGCGGCTCGAGGAGACGAACGAGCGGCTGACCGTCCTCGCGACGACGGACGAGCTGACGGGGCTCCCGAACCGGCGGATGCTCGCCGAGCAGCTCGACCTCGCGCTCGCCCGCGCGCGCCGCGGTGGGCTCGGCGTCGCCGTGCTCTGCCTCGACCTCGACCGCTTCAAGGAGATCAACGACTCGCTCGGCCATGCGGTCGGCGACGACCTGCTCGTCGAGGTCGGCGCCCGGCTCCGCGCCGGCGCGCGTGAGACGGACGTGGTCGCCCGCTACGGCGGCGACGAGTTCGTGATCCTGCTCGCCGACCTCGACGTGCAGTCGGCCCCGGAGCTGGCGGCGACGGTCGTCGAGCGCCTCCGCTCAATGCTCGCCGACCCGTTCGCGATCGGGCCGGTGGAGCTCCAGGCCGAGGCGTCGATCGGTGTCGCGCTCTATCCGTTCGACTCGCGCGACGCGAAGGGGCTGCTCGCAGCCGCAGACGCCGAGATGTACGTCGGCAAGTCCGCCGTCAGCCGCGTGGCGTAGCGCTCACGGCGCGGAGCTCGGCGACGGCCGCGCCCAGGCGGTGGCTCTCGGCGCCGCCGGTGACGACGACGAGGCGGTCGGGTAGATCCTCTTCCGCGAGCTCCGCCTCCAGCGCCTGCCGGGCCGACGCGTCGCTCGCGCTCAGGCAGAGGAGGTCGGCGTTCGTGCGAACCGCGGTCGTGACCGCCGCCTCCAGCGGCGTATCGGTGCCGAGGTAGACGGCGAGCCATCCGTCCGCTTGCAGCAGGACAGCCAGCGCGAGCAGGCCCAGCTCGTGCCGCTCGCCGGGCGCGCAGGCCAGCACGGCAGTGCCGCGAACGGCCGGCCGCCGGTCGCCCAGGAGCGTTCGGAGCCTGGCGAGGACGACCTCGCTCAGCAGGTGCTCCTCGGCGATGCACTCGGCACCGGATCGCCAGCGATCCCCGACGATCCGCAGCGCCGGCGCGACGATCTCCTCGATCGCAGCCTCGACGTCGTGGAGGGTGAACGACTGCTCGACGAGCGCAGCCAGCCGGCGGACGTCCGTCGCGGCCACGGCGGCGACGATCGCGTCGCGCAGGCCCTCGGGCGACGAGTCGGCGTTCGCGTGATCCGTCTCCAGGAGCGCTGCCGCCTCCCCGATCCGGAATCCCTCGGCCAGCCGGTCGCGCAGCCACTCGACCCGTGCGACGTCGCGGTCGTCGTACCGGCGCTGCCCGCCCGAGGTGCGGCTGGGGCGAAGCACGCCGTAGCGGCGCTCCCACTTGCGGAGCGTGTCCGCGCCGATCCCCGTGCGCTGCGCGACGGCCGCGATGTTGAGGCCCGCGCCGGATGCCTGCTGCGCAGGTCGGGCCTGCAGGTAGGCCGCGACGGTCGCGGCGAGATCCTGGAGCACACGGACGTCGCTCTCCGTCCATGCGCGCGGTGCCGTGTCGATCGCGCAGAGCGTGCCGATCGGGCGGCCTCCGGGGCCGTTCAGCGGCACACCGAGATACGCGACGATGCCGAGCGCACCGATGGCGGGGTTGTCCTTCACCAGCGGATCGACGCGGGCATCCTCGATCAGAAGCGGCTTCCGGGAGCGAATCGCGTGCTGGCAGGCCGAATGCGAGATCGGGATCCCGGCCGTCGCCCCCCACGGTTGCTTGGGCCCGACGCAGCTCGCGAAGTGAAGCTCGTCGCCGTCCGCGATCGTGATCAGGGCGACTGGCACGCCGAGCAGGCTCGCGGCGAGCCGCGTCGTCCTGTCGAAGAGATCGCGCGCCGCCGCGTCCACCAGCTCCACGGCTGGTCCGGTGCGCACGCCCTGTGGGGTCAGGGGCTGTGCCATGCCGCGAAAACAGTAGCTCTAAGCTGGGTCCCGTGCCTGAGGGGGATTCGCTTCACCGCGCGGCGCAGCGGCTGCAGCCGCTCGTCGGCCAGCGGCTCGAGGTCGAGTCGCCGAATCCGCGCGCGCAGGCAACCGGCGTGGCCCCCCGCATCGACGGACGCGTGCTCGAGTCGGTCGAGGCGGTGGGGAAGAACCTGCTGCTTCGGTTCGAGGGAAACGTCGTCGTCCGGAGCCACCTGCGGATGACCGGCCGCTGGCGGATCGAGCCTCGCGGCCGGGCGCGGACGGGGCTGCCCTGGCTGGTGCTACGGGGCGAGGCGCAGGAGGGAGTGCTGTGGAACGGGCCCGTTCTGACGCTCGAGTCGCGCAACCTCCGCCGGCTCGGCCAGGACGTGCTCGCGGACGAGTTCGATGCGGATGCCGCGGTCGTGCGGCTGCGGGGTGCGGCCGACCGCCGGCTGGGGGAGGCGCTCCAGAACCAGCGGCTCGTGGCCGGGATCGGGAACATGTGGATGGCCGAGGCGCTCTGGTCGATCCGCGTCTCCCCCTGGGTGCGCGTGCGCGACGCGGACGACGAAGTTCTTCGCGACGCGGTGGAAGCGGCCCGGAGGCTGATGCGCGACGCGCTCGCGACGGGGCGCCCTGGCCGGCAGGTCTACCGTCGCGCGGGCCGGCCGTGCCTTCGCTGCGGCACGATCGTCCGCTCGCGCGGGCAGGGCGATGAGAACCGCACGGCCTACTGGTGTCCCGGCTGCCAGGCAGGAGGCGGGCCGCCGGGGGAGTAAGCAGGACGGATGGCGGTTCGTGCTCCGCACCTTCACCTCACCCTGCGCTCGTTCTGTCTCGGCGCCTTCGTCTTCCTCGGCCGCGCGCTCGAGGACGGAGACGACCTGCCCTTCGCATTCGAGGAGCACGTCCAGCGCGGCGGGCCTGCCCTCTACGAGTACCGGCCGCTCGTGCGCACGTTCGTCGAGTCGCGCGCGGGCGCGCTGGCGAAGCGCGACGACGCGCTGATCGCCCTGGACGAGCTGCTCCGCGAGCCTGCGGCCGCGATCTACGCTCGCGCCCACGCAGGGTCGAAGCCGACCGAGGAGCAGGCCCTCTTCCGCACAGTGCTGCTCTCGCTGCTGATCTCGACCGCTGAGGCGTGCGGCGGCTTCGACTGGGACGACCGGGCCTTCGAGCGCGCGTACGCCGAGCTGGAGGGCTCGCTGTTCGGCGCGCAGCGCGCCTATGCGGCGGTCGCGCCGATCGTCGGCATCTCGGTGGTGACGCAGGTCGACCTCGGCGCCGGCATCCGGCTTCGCGCCTCGGCGACGGGGGAGCTCACCCATCACTGGCCCGAGGCGCAGGGCCTGCTGCCCGCCGGCTTCGGCCGCGAGGTCGACCGCTACTGCGTGCTCGAGCTGGAGCGCGGGCTCGAGGCCGGGGAGGAGCCGCCCGATGCCCCCTCCGAGCTCGCCGACGCCGTCTCCGCGATCCGCCTCGCAACGGCGGCGCCCGTCGCTGCGGGGCCGGTGCTGTTCGAGCGGCTCGACTGGCGGCCGTTCGGGATCCGTCCGGTGCTCCCGATCGCGGCGACCCAGCCCCCCGGCGAGGCGACGCGGCTCGATTCGTTCCGCGCCGAGGTCACGCGCGACGTGCTCTCGAGGCTGGCGCTCGCCGACACCGATGCGCCGCTGGCCGAGGCGCTCGACCGCTGGGAGCTCTCGCTGTTCCAGAACGAGCCCTTCCGCTCCGAGCAGCTGCGCGGCGCGCTCGCGGGGCTGCTCGGCGAGACGTGGGAGCTGCGGGCAGCCGTGCTGATCGGCGATGCCAGCGAGGAGCGGCGGGCGATCCACACTGCGCTGCGGTCGCTGGCCGGAGGGGAGCAGGCGTCCGCCCGAGCGGAGGACGCCGTGCGCCGGTCGCTGGTCGAGACGCTCCGTCACGGCGACCGCCCCGCGCTCGTCCGCTCGCTCGACGACGTCCTGCTCGGCCTGCGCGCGGCCTCCGGCGCGTAGCCCCGATCTTTCACGGAATCGTGAAGAAGCGGTAGCGCTCTCGTCGCAGGTGCGCCGCTAGCGTCGACGGCATGGACGAATCACACGTCCTCTCACGGCTCGACCGGATCGACGCGCTCGACCGGAGCGGC
The DNA here is from genome assembly GCA_031425855.1 of Actinomycetes bacterium. GTDB lineage: Bacteria > Actinomycetota > Thermoleophilia > Gaiellales > Gaiellaceae > Gaiellasilicea. Next base: position 11,500 of record JANPKC010000198.1, read on the forward strand.
GCGGCGCCCGGCGAGCTACTCGCGGAGCTACGCGGTCTGCTCCAGGAGGCCGAGAAGCAGGCCCGCGAGCACACGGCGGCAGCGGGAGACGGGGGGAGACACACGGAGGAGGTGATCGGGCGCCTCGGCGCGGCGCGGCACGGGACATAATCGGCACGAGTGAAGGAAAACCGAGGCTAGGCTTGAAAGGCGCTTGCACATGGGACTCATGCGCCTGCTACCGCGCCCGAACACCAGGGCACATCAAGCCACCGAGGAGCCGACGTTGCAGAGGGTGATCGTCTTCGCGAACCAGAAGGGCGGCGTCGCGAAGACGACGACGACGCTGAACCTCGCGGTCGCCTTCAAGGAGAAGGGATTCCGCGTGCTCGTGGTCGACCTCGACCCGCAGGGGAACCTGACGATGAGCCAGGGCATGAACCCCGACTCGATCGAGCGGTCGATGTTCGACGTACTCGTCCACCGGCTGCCGATCTCCGAGATCATCCACGAGGCCGAGGTCGACGTGGCCGTGTCGTCGATCGACCTCGCCGGCGCCGAGCTCGCGCTCAGCTCGATGATCGGCCGTGAGCGCGCGCTCGAGAAGTCGCTGCTCGAGGTGCGCGACACCTACGACTTCATCATGATCGACACGCCGCCGTCGCTCGGGCTGCTGACGATCAACGCCTTCGTCGCCGCCACCGGCGTGATCGTGCCCGTCCAGTGCGAGTACCTCTCGCTGCGCGGCCTCGTCCAGCTCGAGAACACGCTGGCAATGGTGCGCGAGAACCTCAATCCGGACGTGAAGATCGAAGGGATCCTGCCGACGATGTTCGACCGCCGCACGCTGCACTCGCGCGAGGCCGTCGAGATCCTCGAGGAGAACTTCGGCGACCTCGTCTTCAAGACCCGCATCCGCAAGACCGTCCGGTACGCCGAGGCTCCTGTGAAGGGCTCGTCCGTGCTCAAATACGACCCGAGCGGGACGGCCGCCGAGGCCTACCGCGACCTGGCGAAGGAGGTGCTCGATGGCGCGAAACCGCGCGAGCATGCGTGAGGGGCCTCTCGCGGAGCTGTTCCGCGCGACGGAGGCCGCTCAGCGGCAGGCCGAGCAGGCGCCGGAGCCCACGCCGCCTGCTCCCACGCCGGAGGAGCCGCAGGAGCTGACGGTCGAGCACGTCCCCGACTTCGCAAAGGAGGAGTCACGCGCGGCCGCAACAGCGCCCGCGCCCTCCGAGCCGGCGGCGGCGCCGGTGAGCGTCCCGCGCGACAAGCCCAAGCCCGTCGAGCCCAAGCCCGCCGAGGCAAAGGCCGCTGCGGCCGCTCCGCCTGCGCCGCCGCCACTGGTCTCGCCCGAGCCACGCGAGCAGCCGGTCTACGAGCCGCCGGTCACCCGCTACGAGGTCATGCCCGAGCCGGCACCCAGGCTCGAGTACGCGACCCCGCGCGACAGCTCGAGCTACCTCGCGGTGATCCGTGTCATCGGCGTCGGCGGAGCCGGCCTGAACGCGGTCAACCGGATGATCGACGCCGGCATCTCGCAGGTCGAGTTCGTCGCCGTCAACACCGACATGCAGCAGCTCCAGCTCTCGGACGCGCCCGTGAAGATCCACATCGGCCGCGAGCTCACCCAGGGCCTCGGCTCGGGCGCCGAGCCCGACATCGGCCGCCGCGCGGCCGAGGAGAGCTACGACCAGATCAAGAACGCGCTGCGCGGCTCGGACATGGTCTTCGTCACCGCCGGCGAAGGCGGAGGCACCGGCACCGGCGCCGCCCCGGTCGTCGCACGGATCGCCCGCGAGCTCAACGCGCTCACCGTCGGCATCGTCACCACCCCGTTCAGATTCGAGGGGACTCGCCGCAAGACGTCCGCCGACCAGGGCGTCGAGCAGCTGCGTGCCGCCTGCGACACCGTGATCGTGATCCCGAACGACCGCCTGCTCGAGGTGCTCGACCGGTCGACCTCGATGCTCGACGCGTTCAAGATCGCCGACGACGTGCTCCGCCAGGGCGTCCAGGGCATCACCGACCTGATCACGATGCCTGGCCTGATCAACCTCGACTTCGCCGACGTCCGCACGGTGATGCGCGACGCCGGCTCGGCCCTGATGGGGATCGGCTTCGCCACCGGCGAGGATCGCGCCAAGCAGGCCGCCGAGCGCGCGCTCAAGAGCCCGCTGATCGACACCGAGATCGTCGGCGCCCGCGGGATCCTGCTTT
>JANPKC010000199.1:0-1688 GCA_031425855.1 Actinomycetes bacterium
CTTTGGAATTGGCACTCACGCCAACTCGGTGATCAAGTACGAGCTTCCGGCCGGGTTCAACCGGTTTCAGACGAAAGTTGGAATCGACAATGGCGGGTCCGATCAGGGCTCGGGCAGCAGCGTGCAGTTCCACGTTTTCACGCAGGCTCCGCCAGCCGGCGGAGGCACGAGCACGAGCGGCCCGGCTCTGCCGCCGGTCAACCCCCGCGGCTTCACCGGTTAGGCACGACCGATGGTTGACCGCACGAGCCCGGCCGCAGGGGCGCGCATGTGCGCGCCCCTGGCTCGCGTCGGCCTGATCGCGGCGACCGCGGTCGCCGTCACCGCGTCGTGGTCGGTCGAGCCTGCCCCGGCAGGCACGCCGGCCGTGGCGCGGGTTCAGGAGCTCGCCGTCGTCACCCGCGGTCAGACCGCGATGACGAGACCTGACAGCCGGGCGCCACGCCGGGTGTGGGTCGAGCGGCTCCGCCCGATCACCGAGGGCCGCACCGTCCTGCCCGTGATCGGTCACCGCACAGGCCGCGCGGGCGTCCGGTGGCTCAAGGTCAGGCTTCCGGGCCGTCCGAACAACGGCACCGGCTGGATCAGGAAGTCCAGGACGATCCGGTCGTCGACGGCGTGGCACCTCGTCGTCGACCTCTCCGACCGGCGCGTGACCGTGTATCGCGGCGGCAGAGCCGTTCGCGCCTTCTCGGGTGTGATCGGAACTCCGTCGACCCCGACGCCGCGCGGAAGGTTCTTCGTCGAGGAGACCGTCCTCCTCAGGGGAGGCCAGGTCGGCGGCCCATACGCGCTGGCGCTCAGCGCCCGCTCGTACGTCCTTCAGGAGTTTGCGGGCGGCCCGGGGCAGATCGCGGTCCACGGCGTCTGGAACGTCGGCGGGACGATGGGAACGGCGGCCTCGCACGGCTGCGTCCGCCTCGGCACCGCCGCGATCAGCTGGCTCGGCGAGCGGATCGGCCCGGGCGTGCCCGTCACCATCACGGGCTAGAGCGCCTCAGATCAGCCAGGCGCCGTCGCGCTGGACGAGCTCGCCGTCGACCGAGATCTCGCCGCCCGGGCGCAGGTCCTTGACCATGTCCCAGTGGACGGCGCTCTCGTTCTTCCCGCCCGTGTAGGTGTAGCTGGCGCCGACGGCGAGGTGGACGGTGCCGTCGATCTTCTCGTCGAAGAGGACGTTGCGCGTGAAGCGGGTGATGCGCGGGTTGCAGCCGAGCCCGAGCTCGCCGAGCCGGCTGGCGCCGTCGTCGGTCGCGAGGATCTGCTTCAGGAACTCCTCGCCCTCGTCGGCCGACGCCTCGACGACCTTCCCCTCGCGGAAGACGAGCCTCGCGCCGACGACGTCGTGGCCGAGGTAGACCGCCGGAAACTCGGCATAGGTGATCACGCCTTCGGCCGTGTCTTCGACGGGGCTGTAGAAGACCTCGCCGTCGGGCATGTTGCGGAAGCCGGCCGAGACGACGCCCTCGCGACCATCGATCCCGAGCGTCAAATCGGTGCCCTCGCCGACGATGCGCACCGAGCCGGCGCGGTCGAAGCGCTCCTTGATCCGGCTCATCCGCCGTTCCTCCGCGTCCCAGTCCAGCAGGCACGCGTTGTAGATGAACTCCGTGTACTCCTCCAGCGACATGCCGGCCGCGGCCGCCGCCGCCTCCGTCGGGTACTCGACGAGCGCCCAGCGGACGTCG
>JANPKC010000200.1:0-3177 GCA_031425855.1 Actinomycetes bacterium
GGCTCCCGCCCGAAGTCGCGGGCCATCGCGTACGCCTCCTCGGCGGCCGCGAAGTCGCCGCGCCGGCGCCGGATCTCGCCGATCTCGTAGTACCCGGCGGCCGTGATGAACGCGTTGTAGCCGTGAAGCTCGGCGCACGCCTCGAGTGCCTGCTCCTCGGCCTTCGGCCATTCGCCGCGCAGTCGCATGACCTCTGCGCGGTGGATCCGGCACACGCCCGGGAAGCCGGTGATGTCGAGGCGGTCGCACCAGCTGTTCGCCGCGTCCGTCCATTCGGCGGCTCGGCCGCAGTCGCCGAGCGCCTGGCAGGAGTCGATCGTGACGCAGTAGACGACCCCGGTCGCGAGCGGCGCGAGCTCTCCGCTGACCGCGGCCGCGGTCGCCTCGTCGAGCAGCGCCAGTCCGTCGTCGACCGCCCCGGCGAGCACGGAGGCCATCCCGCGGAACACGAGCGCCAGGGCCTCCAGGTTGCGATCGCCGAAGCGCACGGCCAGCTCGTGGGCCTGCGCGAGGTCGGCGTCGGCCGCCTGGATCTCTCCGCGCTCGAGCTCGTAGAGGCCGCGTGCCAGCGAGAGATGGCCGTACACGCCCGAGTCCATCTCCGGACCGAGGATGCTCTCGGCACGCCTGACCCAGCCGCCGGCGACCGACATCCCGCCTTTGACGATGTGATCGAACGCGAGCGTGCTCGCGACGAGCGCCGCACGGTGGCGTTCGCCCGCCTTGGCGAACTCTGCGTAGGCACGCGCGCGCAGCGCAAGCGCCTCCTCGAGGTGGCCGGTCCACCATGCCGCCTCGGCGAGGCTCTCGACGTCGTCCGCGCCCAGCTCACCGCGGCCGTCAGCCTCCCGGAGGAGGCGGTAGGCATCCCGCCAGGCCTGCACTCGCGCGGCCTCTCGGCCCGCTTCGAGAGGGTCGTCGACGACCTGCGTCACAGCCACGCAGTCTACGCCTGTGCAGGCGATCCTCCGTGTCCGCCGCCGTTGCCCGCACGTAGGAGGCGGTGATGCGCCATCCGGCTCAGGGAGCGCCGATCCCCGCGAGATCCGGCGCTGTCCGGCGCTCGGGGCGCCCTCCGCGGCCGGGGCCGAGATGCGGGGAAGCGCGCCTGACCTAGCGGCGCACCGTGCGCGTCCTTTCGGATAGCGTCAACCTCGGTGGACGCAAAGCACGACGTACTCGTGATCGGGGCGGGTTGCGCAGGCATGCGCGCCGCGATCGAGGCACACGACGCAGGCGCCGACGTCGCGATCGTCTCGAAGCTGCACCCGACCCGCAGCCACTCCGGCGCGGCCGAGGGCGGCATCAACGCGGCGCTCGGGAACTCCGGCGACGACAGCCCCGAGAGCCACGCGTTCGACACGGTCAAGGGCTCCGACTACCTCGGCGACCAGGACTCGATCGAGATCTTCACGCGCGAGGCGCCGGGCGACATCTACCAGCTCGAGCACTGGGGCGCCGTCTTCTCGCGCGACGACGACGGCAAGCTCGCGCAGCGCCCGTTCGGCGCCGCCGGCTCGCCGCGGACCGTCTTCGCCGCCGACATCACCGGCCACGTCCTGATCCAGGTGCTCTACGAGCAGCTCGTCAAGCGCGACATCAAGGTGTACGAGGAGTTCTTTGCCTGGCAGCTCGTCGAGCACGAGGGGCGCTGTCAGGGCGTGATCTGCTGGGACCTCCTCCACGGCGGCCTGAAGGCGGTCGGCGGCAAGACCGTCCTGCTCGCCACCGGCGGCGTCGGCCGGCTCTACCGCGCGACCACGAACGCGTACGCCTGCACCGGCGACGGCATGTCGATGGCGCTGCGCGCGGGATTGCCGCTGAAGGACATCGAGTTCATGCAGTTCCACCCGACGACGATGTACCCGAGCGGGATCCTGATCACCGAGGGCTGCCGAGGCGAGGGCGGGATCCTGCGCAACTCCGAGGGCGAGCGCTTCATGGAGCGCTACGCGCCGACCGCGAAGGACCTCGCGTCGCGCGACGTCGTCTCGCGCTCCGAGCAGACCGAGATCGACGAGGGGCGCGGCGTCAACGGCTCCGTCCTGCTCGACCTGACACATCTCGGCGCCGAGAAGATCCTCACGCGCCTGCCCGGCTCGCGCGAGCTGGCGATGGTCTACGCAGGCGTCGACCCGATCCACGAGCCGATCCCCGTCCGGCCGGGCGCCCACTACCACATGGGCGGCGTCGAGACCGACTCGGACGGGCTGACCGAGATGACCGGCCTCTACGCCGCCGGCGAGGTCGCCTGCGTCTCGGTCCACGGCGCGAACCGGCTCGGCGGCAACTCGCTGATGGAGACGATCACGTTCGGCCGCCGCGCCGGCCGGGCCGCCGCCGAGTGGGCGCTCGCGAACACGACCGTCACCGTCCCCGAGTCGGCCACCCGCGACGCCGAGCGCGAGCTGAAGTCGCTGCTCGGCCGGACGAAGGGCGAGCGGCCCTGGCAGATCCGCGACGAGCTCGGCCAGACGATGCTGAAGAACTTCGGCGTCTTCCGCCGCGAGGAGCAGATGGCGGAGCAGATCCAGATCATCGAGAGCCTGCGCGAGCGTTACCCGACCGTCGTCGTCGAGGACAAGGGCGACGTCTTCAACTCCGACCTGACCCAGGCGATCGAGCTCGGCTACCTGCTCGATGTCGCCGCCTGCATGCTCCAGGCCGGGATCGCGCGCAAGGAGAGCCGCGGCGCCCATTCGCGCCCGCACGACTACCCGACCCGCGACGACGAGAACTTCATGAAGCATTCGATCACGCGCTGGGTCGACGGCGCGCCCGAGCTGACCGGCCTCTATGCGGCCGGTGAGGTCGCTTGCGTCTCCGTCCACGGTGCCAACCGGCTCGGCGGCAACTCGCTGATGGAGACGATCACGTTCGGCCGCCGCTCCGGCCGCGCCGCAGCCGAGTGGGCGCTCTCGCACACGACCGTCACCGTCCCGGAGTCGGCCACTGCGGACGCCGAGCGCGAGCTGAAGGAGCTGCTCGGCCGCACCGACGGCGAGCGCCCCTGGAAGATCCGCGACGAGCTCGGCCAGACGATGCTCGAGAACTTCGGCGTCTTCCGCCGCGAGGAGCAGATGCAGAAGCAGATCGGGATCCTCGAAGGCCTGCGCGAGCGCTTCCCGACGGTGGTCGTCGAGGACAAGGGCGACGTCTTCAACACCGACCTGACCC